>CAZWSD010000225.1:0-5888 GCA_964636535.1 uncultured Acidobacterium sp.
ATTTGTATTTCCTCTTGTTTTTATATTCATTTCGACGTATATTCAATTCATCCGAGGCCACAAGCCAAGGACACCGGATCAGAGCAGAAGTTTTGGAGCCCAGGACAGAATCTGATCGTCAAACAAATGAGAGGCAATTGGAACCCTCTCAACATCCAAGGATAGAGCCCAGCCTCTCCTGGATGTCAAAAATTTAAGTTGCGTCACTGGCCTCCCGGCACGAGCTTAATCGTTCGTGCCGTTTTTTTATCTACTCCACGCCTGGCTCTTCCAGCGGTTCGTCTCCTTTCGGTCTTCAAGACCGCGCAGCAATCCCAGGCCAACCTGATAACCGTTCGAGCTGATTCAAAGCTACAACGTTCAAGCTGATTCAAAGCTACAATAAGGACAGGGATTCGTCATCTCCACCCCGCAAGAGGAGGGGGCGTCACGGTTTCGACGGGATTGGATGGGTCAAAGAGGCATGCCGGGGTGTGGGCACCCGTAATCGCTCGCAAAACAATACTTGCCAACAATAATCTGGCACTCGCAGCTTAATTAAATAAGTTGCCGTCCTCCAAGGCTTCGCCTGTGGGCCGAGGCAGGACGTCATACAGCAGGCTGGTTCCCTCGGCTGGGTCTGGGCCACGGGGACGAGATCCACGGACTAGCATTCTGCGTATCTTGTCGCTTTTAAGCGCAGAGTGCGAAACCTCCCGGAAGCGACTAAGCATGGAGTCTCTTTGTCGATGCCAGTTTCGGACGCGGGTTCGACTCCCGCCGCCTCCACCATCCTATCTCTTTTTAATGAGCGGTTTACACTGACCATCATGCGCTCGCTCTTGCCGCGACGCATCTCGAGCGCGGACCACAACTCCGCCCCTGGCTCCACTACGGCAACTTCCATGGCTCGCGCTCAGGCCTTGAACTCAATCCACCCGCCTCCCGCTGGAAGCGGAATCACCTCTTGAGACTTCACAAGCGGGCGTCTTCGACTATTACTCACTCCTTTTGCACCGTCAGCCGCACGGACGCCTTGGTCAACCCATCGGCGGAAGCCGTCACGCGTAACGTGCCCGCGGTTCGAGCCGCCCTGGCCAGCACCATGCAGTATCCATTGAAGGCGCTGCGATAGCCGGCCTGATTAGGCTCCAGGCAACTCGGATCGCCATTGCCGACACCGGCGTTGACACCTGCGCCGGCGATCTCGAAGACAACTTTGTTGCTGGCCGTCGGCACCACGCGCCCATGGGAATCCACAATTGCCACGGTAATCGGAACGGTGTCTTGGCCATCGGCGACCAACCGGTGTCGACTCGGCGTTAGACGGATTGCCGCCGGCGCGCCGGTCGTTTCCACAACTGTACTTGCAACCACCTTCCCTTGGACGTAACCGCGAGCTTCCAGGCGCCCCGGTTGATAGGCAACATGGTCCCACTGCAAATGACGAAATTCGGGCATGGCCTGTTTGCCGAGGCTACGCCCGTTCAGGAACAACTCCACTTCATCGCAATTGCTGAAGCACCATACCGGCACGTTCTGCCCTTCCTTGCCCGGCCAGTTCCAGTGCGGGAAGATGTGAACCAGCGGCTCGTTTCTCTGCCACCAGGATTTCCAATAAAACGCCTGATCCTTGGGGAAACCGCACATGTCCAGAAAGCCGAAGTTGGAATTGATCTCCGGCCAGCCAAACGGCGTGGGCTCTCCGCGATAATCAAAGCCCGTCCAGTAGAATCCGCCGGCGACGAACTCGCGCGATCCCAATGGCTGCCAGGAACCGTCCGGTGCCATGTAACTGCTTTTATGGGCGGTCGCCTTATCGGTGTGATACACGCCGCGGCACTCGGTGTTGCTGCCGATCTCGCTGCCGAACAGCATCTTGTCCGGATATTCCCGGTGCAGGATGTCGAAGTCCTCATAGTTGTAATTCACGCCTATGATTGTTTCCGCGTCGGCCACGCCGCCGCGCCAGCCATCATGAGCCGCAGGGCTGTTGTTGGCGCATGTCACAGGCCGGGTGCGATCGTGTTTATGCACCGCTTCAATAAGATAGTCCATCATCTCACGGGCAAACGGCGTGTTCTGGATGGCGAATTCCTCGTTCCACATGGACCACATGATGATACTGGGATGGTTGCGGTCCCGCAGCACCATCGACTCCATGTGCCAGGTGTTGTCATAGCTCTGGCCAATCCACGATTTGGTCGCAATTGAGGATCCAGGATGACGATTTTCATCCATGACCAGCAATCCCAATTCATCGCAGGCCTCATACATGGCCGGCGTCATCGGATTGTGCGAACAGCGGATGGCGTTGCAGCCGAATTCCTGAAGGCGCTTCATGCGGTAATACAACAGGCTGTCCGCCATGCCGATGCCGACACCGACAAAATCCTGGTGGTTGCAGGTGCCGTTCAGCTTCACCGATTTCTCGTTCAGGAAAAAGCCTTCGTTCGGATCGAACCGCAGCGTCCGGATGCCGAACTTCTGCCTGTGCCGGTCCACTACCTTGCCGCCCCGAGAAATCTCGGTTACGACCGTGTAGCGATTTCGCTCTTCCAGGGACCAGAGCCGCGCCGAAGTCAGGTGGATCACCTGCTCCAGCTTGGTTCCCGCATGAAGTTCACTGGGCTGATCCACATCGCTTGAGGAGAGAATCGTTTCGCGAGCGTCGGCTGGGATCGTTGTTGGCGGAACAACCAGCTTGTTTGTGGCGCTTCCAACAACCCGGCCGTCCGGGTCCAGCACCGTCGAATGAACCAGGCAGGCCTGGACGCCATCCATCCGGTTGGTCACCATGGTCTCGATTTTGAGTTTGGCGGAAGGCGCGCCGGTCACGTTCGTCACCGCGCTGGTCACGTAAACGCCCCACGGTGCCACATGGGTTGGATCTGCTACGTTCAACCACACGTGCCGGTAAATCCCGCCGCCTTCATACCACCAGCCTTCGAACTCGGTCGGGTCCACGTAAATTGCCAGCAGGTTCTCCTCGCCAAAGCGGACCACATGTGTCAGGTCCACATGGAAAGAGGTGTAGCCGCCCGGATGTTGGCTGATCAAGGCGCCGTTGACGTAAATCCGCGCATTGCGAAAGACACCCTCGAAATACAGCCACACAGACTTGCCGGCATCCGCGGCGGGCATGGAAAACTTCCTTCGATACCAGGCCGGATACACCGGCAGCGAACCGTGGCCGGTATCAGCCTTGGGACTGTAACTGCCCTCGACGATGTAATCGTGCGGCAACTGTACCTGGCGCCACGAACTGTCATCCACCTCGGGCGAGAATAGTTCTTCCGACGCCGGCAACTGGCCCAGTTCCACGCCGCCATAAATTCCCCCCGGGCCACTGGTGTTCTGCACGCGCACCACCAGCACATTGGGGCCGCCTGTTTTCCAGGCAGAGTCGAGACTTACCTGGAACGGCGAGTCATAGCCTTGATGGGTTTTGAGCAGTGTTCCATTCAAGTAGACCTCGCCATTGTCGTCCACTTCGTGGAAGGACAGTGTCCGCTCCGGCCCGTTCAATTCCGGCAGCACCGTGCGAAACCATGCGTATCCGATGAAATCCATCTGCGCATGATCGGTATCTGCCCGCGCTGGGTCAGTTGCCCTCCAGTCAGATCCGGAGGTGTCCAGGGCGGGACTGCTCATTTGCGCCGCAGTCTGCCCGGGCTGCTCCTTGGTCCACATCCAGTGGGTCACGCTCACCGCGTCCTTCAGCACCAGCGCCGGCATCGCTTTGAAGCGCCAGTCAAAATCCAACAATTCACAGCGACGAGGAGCCAGCGCGTGATTCGTATCCAGTACCGGCGAAACTTCTCCGCCATAAGCAAGCTGGGACATGCACGAGGGCGCAGCCGCCAACGCTGACGCGGTCAAACTCATCTTGATGAATTCACGTCTTTTCATTCCAGGTGACCATTTCCTTCATAATTGGGGTCATTCAGCGCAGGGCGCCTCATCGCCAGAACATTCGGAGTCTCGCGTTTTGACTTACATGTTCATGACTTTAGAGTCTTGCTGCAGAACTTCTCCGCGATTGTCATCCCATCACTCGTCTTTTGCAAGCGTTTTCATAACTGTCATCGCGGAACAAGGCGATGTGTGCGGGCGAGTGCTGATCTGCCGGCTTTCACCGCTAGGGATGAATCGCGCACCTATCAGTGCGCTGGGTCAGCATGATCGTTCAAATGGGGACACCCGTGCGTACTAATCAACGGGCTCGCGCCAGTCGCCAACATAGGAGCTAGAGCGCCGCGCGGGCAGCAGGCGACCAGCCATATTCCTAAGAAAGCCGCTCTCTCCATGGCCAAGACCCGGCCGCCCGGTCCCGCTGCTGGTTCACGAGTCATTAGCTTAAACGCAATTGTCTCCAAAATTACGGTGCAGTGATTGGCGTCACTTTCAACCCAATGGTTGCGCAGCTAACGTACGGCCACATGCATAAGGATTTTCACCGGTCATGGGAAACGGGGCGAGGTGGTTGAAGAGAGTGCTTGCAAAGGCGGTTCCGGTGAGGAGCGCCTTCCTTTTTGCCAAGGGCGCAGACCGCCCTCACTTTCAAGAGTTTTTGAACTTCCGAACCGCCTTGCGGCGGCCAGGACGCCAGCTTCCAGGGCAAGACGACCGCAGCTTCATATGGTTTCGTACGTCCAGAGCGGTGGCACCGACTCGAAAATTGACAGCGGGAAAATCCCCAAGCGAAGCGTCTTGACGAAGGAGCAACGAATCCTTTACGCTGTTATGCCAACGAACAAACGAAGAGCGTTTGGGCCGGGCAATGCAACCGTTTCCATCGAAATAGAGAACGTTTGCATCGCCCAGCGTAGACGTTGGGCTTCAAAGTGATATCGTTTACATCGAATAATGATAACGTTTGCACCACAATTGCGACCTATTTCAACTAGGCCAACGACGCGAGGAAAGATGAAACAGAGGATCGTACAATTTGCTGTACTTCTGATGTGCCTGAGCGCAACTGTCATGCTCGGGCAGGAATTCACAGGTACCGTGACGGACCAGAGCGGCGCAGTCATTCCGCATGCGAAAATCACGGTTCACAACCAGGACACAGGCGTAAATCTCACGACAGTCACAACCGGGGCCGGCATCTACACGGTTCCCTACCTGGCGCCCGGGCACTACACGGTATCGGCGCAAGCCACGGGATTTAAAACCGAGGATAAGGTTGACATCGACCTGCAGGTAGGGAAAACCGGGGTTATCAACTTTGCCCTGAAGGTGGGCGCCTCCCAGCAGACCATCAAGGTGAATGCCAACACCGCTCTTCTTGACATGGGCAAAGCCGATCAGGGAGAAGTCATCGGGAAGGAACGCGTGACACAACTCCCATTGAACGGCGGCGATCCCGGGATGCTCTCGACCCTTGTCGCCGGCGCTATCTGGACGGGATCTCCCCAATGGCAACGGCCCTTCGATGATACGCAGGCGAACACATCGGTCAATGGCGGCGGCAGCGGCAACACAGCCCTGATGCTGGACGGCATCACAAATTCCGCGGCCAGTACGAACAACTCGGGCCAGGCCAAGATTTCCTATGTGCCGCCGACAGACGCCGTCAGGGAATTCAAGATCATCACGAATCCTTATGATGCGAAGTACGGACTATTCGCCGGCGGTGTAGAAGACGTAGTTCTCAAATCGGGCACGAATGAATTTCACGGAGACGTATATGAATTCGCCCGCAGAACCTACCTTGACGCCAACACCTGGCAGAACAACTACGATATTCACACCGCATCCCCGGGTACCAATCTTACGCCCTTCAAAACGCCTGACATGAAGTGGAATCAATGGGGCGGTTCGCTAGGTGGACCGGTGATTCTGCCAAAGCTTTACAACGGAAGAAACAAGTCCTTCTTTACTGTGGTCTACCAGAACTTCTT
>CAZWSD010000226.1:0-5860 GCA_964636535.1 uncultured Acidobacterium sp.
GGTCGCCGAGGCGGGCGGCCATGACGGCGAAGTTGGCGGGCGCGCCGCCGAGTCGAGTGAGGCCGCGGACGTGGTCCCAGAGGATTTCGCCAAGGCCGACGACGATTTTCTGGCGGTAGACGATGGGTGTCGAGTTTGGCGCGGCGTGCAGCATGTGAGCGGGTGCTGGTACGGCTGAGTTAGCGGACAGCGCGAGGCGGTACGCAATTTTGAGCCGGTCCCGTTGTACCTTATCTGCCGGTAGAGTCAAGTGCTTCCTTCTTGTGGCCGACTTGCGCGGCTCGCCGGCATGCTTTCCGCAACTCAAAATTAGGGAGCGTGCAAGCCGCATCGAGTCACGCGGACAGCTAGTTTTTTGAAATCGCGCCGAAGGGCGGTCTTGCGTGGAGCAAGAGATCGCAGAGGAAGAGACTGCAAATTTACAGGCGTCGATGCGGCTGGCGTTGCCGTACGATCACAGTCCTCTTCGTGGTGCTGTTGACGGCGCTCATCGCAGGGGATTGGGTGGCACATTATTATGTGGAACCGATTCTGAAGGCGCGCGTGGTGCACACGCTGGAGGCGCGCTTCCAAAGCCGCGTGGAGCTGGCCGGTTTTCAGCTTTCCGTGCTCAACGGAGTGGACGCGCAAGGCCACGGCCTCAAAATCTTCTCGCGTGGCGAGGCGGGCGCTGCGCCGTTGTTCGCAGTAAGTCAGTTCACGTTCCATATCCGCTGGATCGATCTGCTTCGTTCCCCAATGCGGGTGCGCATGGTCAACATTCGAGATCTCAGCATCAATCTTCCGCCCAAGGGCCAGCGCTGGCGTATGCCCAGGCTCAAGGGATACGAGAAGAAGCAAGCTGGTTCGATCCTTGTGGACCAGCTTGAGGTCCATCGCGCCGAGCTGACGCTCAACACAGATAAGCCAGGGAGGGTTCCGCTCGTCTTCAACATTCTCAAGTTGCGGATGCAACGCGTCGGTCCGGATCAGCCCATGAAGTTTCAGGCCCTGCTGGTCAACCCCAAACCGGTCGGGCAGATCAAGAGCCACGGCGTCTTCGGCCCGTTAGACGAGGGCGCGGCCGGAGACACGCCGTAAGGGGCAGCTACCACCTTGACTACGTCGATCTGGGCACCATCAACGGCATTGGCGGAACGCTCTCTTCCACAGGGAAATTGGGCGGCCAGTTGAATCGCATCGTGGTAGATGGGGAAACGAAGACGCCGAAGTTTCAGATTTCCAGCGTGCAGCACCTGGTCCAGTTGAACACCACATTTCACGCCATCGTGGACGGAACGGACGGCAACACCTACCTGCTGCCGGTCGATGCCACGCTGGGCAGATCGCATTTGGTGGCTCGCGGCGAGGTGGTGCGTGGCGCCGGCGGCCACGGTCATGCCATCCATCTGAAGGTGACGGCAGACCATGCGTGGATTCAGGACTTGCTCGCGGTCGCCGTCAAGGCTGAACCGCCGATCATGGGCGGCCCCGTAAAACTGCATGTGCTCTTTCATCTGCCGCCGGGCAAGGCAGCGGTGCTCGACCGGCTGCATCTGAAAGGCGGTTTTGCAATTGCCAACGCAAAATTCAGCAGCAGAAAAATCCAGACCGAAGCGGACCGGCTCAGCCTGCGCGCGCAGGGCAAGCCAAAACAGGCCAGGGCACTCCACAAGCCGTAACCTTAAGAATTCAGGTATTTCCGACAGAGTTCGGAGCGGTGTTGCAGCCGGCCGGCAGTTGCCCCGGTGGATGATCCCCGGTAAAATAGAGCAATTGCAGGAAAGGTCTTTATTGTTATGCCTAAGCAGGGAATTCATCCGAACTACAACGAAGTCAGGGTTATGTGCGCCTGTGGCAACAGCTTCCCGACCCGCTCGACGCACCGTGGCGATATCCACGTGGAAATCTGCTCGGCTTGCCATCCGTTCTTTACGGGCAAGCAGAAGCTGATCGACACGGCGGGCCGCGTGGAGCGCTTCCGCCGGAAGTATGCCAAGGCCGAGGCAGCCAAGAAGTAACCGCGGCACCGGCAGGAATGGACCAGAGGCCTCCGCGATGCGGAGGCTTCGGCGTCTGGAGCAGAAGGGGGAGATCGGCAGAGTCGAGCTGCGGCAGCCAGCGGGTATGAGAAAGCAGTGGGACAATCCGGCTGAGTACGCCATGCCCGAGGGCGTGCGGGTTCCCGCGTCGATGAAGATAGGGGGCGTGGAGATTGCGCCGGGGACGGTGCTGGCGCCGATGGCGGGCGTGACCGATACGGTATTTCGGCGGTTCATCCGCAACGCCAGCCTGTTTACGCACGGCGATGCGGCGGGCCCGGCGGATGTGGATCGCGCGGTGACGAATCAGCAGTCGGGGTGCGGTCTGATCATGACCGAGTTCACGTCAGCGGACGGGCTTTCGCGGATGCGGGAGTCGAAGCGCAAACGTTACCTGACGTTTTACGAGGACGAGCATCCGATCGCGGCGCAGATCTTCGGGTCGAACCCGGAGACGCTGGCCGAGGCCGCACGGATTGTGGAGGAGACGGGCTTTGATCTGGTGGATCTGAACCTGGGCTGCCCGGCCAAGCGCGTGGTGGCGTGCAACGGCGGCAGCGGTCTGCTGCGCGACCTGCCGCTGATCGGGAAGATTTTTGAGGAAGTGCGCGCGGCGGTGAAGATTCCCTTTACGGTGAAGATTCGCATGGGCTGGAACGATGACCACATTGTGTGCGTTCCGCTGGCGAAGATGGCCGAGGAGAGCGGGCTGAATGCGATTGCGCTGCACGCCCGCACGCGCGAGCAGGGCTACAGCGGGCAGGCGCGCTGGGAGTTTATTGCGGCGATGAAAGATGCGGTGAAGATTCCGGTGATTGGCAACGGGGATATTCGCACACCGGAAGATGCCTGCGCGATGATAGCGGCAAGCGGTTGCGATGGCGTGATGATCGGGCGCGCGGCTCCGGCGAATCCGTGGATATTTCGCCAGATTGCGCAGTACACGGCGACGGGCCGCTACGAGCAGCCGACCGAGGCGGATCGGTACCGGATGATCCGGACGTATTTTGAAATGCTGCTGGCCGAGGATATTGAGGATGCGCGCGCGGCCAAGCACGCCGAGGGGAAGATGAAGCAGTTTGCGTCGTGGTTTACGCATGGAGTCCCGGGCGGAGCGGTGCTGCGCAAGGGGATTTATGAGTCGAAGACGGGCGAGGCGATTCTGGCTGAGGTGGAGCGATTCTTTGAGTCGCGGCTTGCGGGGGAGACGCCGGCGGAGGCGGACTACGACGTCGGGTTGCCGCCCGGGCTTATGACAGACGTCGCTTGCGCAGGATAACGCGGGGCCGTTCCCGCCAGTGCTCATCGAGGCCGACGACCTGCCACTCAACCTGTGGCGAGAAATATTGTAACAGTATTGGATACGTAGGGTGGAGGCGGAGGGCCGGGGCCACCAGGTAGAGCAAGGGGTCAGCGGCGGAGAGCTCGACAGCGGGGAAGTAGCCGTTGCGCGAGAGGTCGCCGGAGCGGTGCAGGGCGCGGACGCGCATCCAGTAGTCGAGTGCCTGTAGGGGCAGGTGCATGTCCTCATCGGCCTTGAGCTCGAGAATGGCGAGGCGTCCCTGATGGGTGACAGTGAGCAGGTCGAGCAGGCCGCGGTCGGCGGCCGAGAATGCGGGCACTTGCGAATAGATGAATTCGCCGCGCAGGGCGGGGTCGAGCAGTTCGAGATGCTGGCGCAGCTGCGCTTCGAGCCAGGGCTCGGGCTGCATGCGGTAGAGGGGGTCGCGCTGGTGGCCGCCGGGGCGGCGGCTTTGTGCGAGGCGCGAGGTGAGATCGAGCAACAAGGGCTGGGTTTCGTCGTTCCATTCGGTTTCGCCGGGGCCGGCGCCGAAGGTGACGCGGTCGGAGAACTGAAAGCTGCCGGGCAGCGGCTCGCGGCGGATGCGCGCGAATTCGAGGCCGTGCAGCAACAGGGCGATTTCATTGGAGCTGCGCGGGCGAATCTCGGTGCGGGAGCGCAAATCGTCGGACAGGAGCGCGAGCAGCGAAGCGAGCGTAGCGCTGGATCGCGCGACGACTGCGTCGGAGTCGAAGGTGTGACTGAGGCGGAAGTTGAGGTTGCCCTGGTCCTGGAGATCGACGGGGGTGAGGGATGAGGCACCGGCGTCGTATTCCCACAGGCGCCACTTGGCCAGGGAGGGGTCGAGGCACGCCATGCGTTCGCGTGCGGTCTGTGCTGCGCCGCGCGGCAGCAGAAGGTGCAGGCCTTCGACGACGCGGCGGCCCTGGAGCCGCTGGCGGCAGGCATGCAGCCACAAGATGCCGATGGAGACGGCGTTCTGGAGGGTTGCGGCATCTTCCTGCGGATTGACGCCGACGAGGGCCCAGGCGGACGTGCCACGGGTGAGCAGGCCGCGCGCGTAGGCGGGGCCAAGGCTCTGTTCAAGGTCCATGGCGGTGGAGAAGTTCTCGAGCTTACCTTCGAGATGCTGCTCGGCGAGGGTCTGCATCTGGTGCAGAAACTGGCGACGGCAGGTGTCGCGTGCGGTTGGCGTGCGGCGGTCCTGGTCGGGGAGCAGTTGCAGCATTTGCGGCTTGCCCTGGCCGAAGCGGCGGGTTTCGATCTGCAGGGAGCGGGTGCGGCTTCGCAGACCGGTGACGGTGCGGACGAGGTTTCTCTCCTCTGACCACAGGTGCAGCATGCAGCGGTTGTGCTCGCTGGTGACGGAGTATCGAGCGAGGCGCATGTCGAAGAGTTCCTTGCCGTCCTGGAGCAAGACGGCGCGGGGATTGGCGGCGAAGAACGCATCGAGCTGTTGTGCGAGTTCGAGCGGTGTGAGCGTGCTGGAGATGGGAGGCATCCAGGGCCTGTCTGCGGCCGTCCCGAGGTCTGCGCATCGGTGGGCGGGAGCGTGAGCGTTGGCGCAAAGCGGGGAACAATGGCGGTACACCTGGAGGGGATGCAAACGCCAAGCCAAGTGTCACTATATCGCGACGCCGGGCAGGAGTCAGCCTAGTGTTTGCGATTTGCCTGCACTTTCGTGCGGCAGCAGGTCGCGATCGCGCACGCCGATGAGGTAGAGGAGGCCGTCGAGGCCGAGGTTGGCGATGGAGTGGTCGGCCTGCCGGCGCACGCGCGGCTTGGCGCGGTAGGCGATGCCCATGCCGGCGAGGCTGATCATGGGTATATCGTTGGCGCCGTCGCCGACGGCGACGATCTGCTCGAGCGAGATGCCTTCCTTTTGCGCGATTTCCTTGAGCAGCGCGGCCTTGCGATCGCCGTTGACGATGGGCGGAATGACGCGGCCCGTGACTTTGCCGTTAATGATTTCGAGCTCATTGGAGTGAACGTAATCGATGCCGAGGCGCTGCTGGAGATTGCGCGCGAAGAAGTTGAAGCCGCCGGAGAGGATGTCTGTTTTGTACCCGAGAAGGCGCAGGGTGCGGATGAGGCGCTCGGCTCCGGGCGTGAGGGGGATTTTATCGAGCAGGCTGTAAACCTGTTCGGCGGGGAGTCCGTTGAGCAGGCTCACGCGACGGGTAAAGCTCTCGTCAAAGCCGTAGTCGCCGCGCATGGCGCCCTCGGTGATTTTGGAAACCTCTTCGCCGACGCCTGCCATTCGGGCCAGCTCGTCGATGACCTCGCCCTGGATGAGGGTCGAGTCCATGTCAAAGGCGAAGAGGCGGCGATTGCGGCGGTAGATGCTTTCGTGCTGGAAGGCGATATCGACGCCCAGTTCCTCGGCGGCGGTCATGAAGTCGGCGCGCATGGGGGCCTCGCGGGAGAGATCGCCGCCGGCGGCCAGCTCGACGCAGGCGTTTTCGCCGTTGTTGCCGGGCGAAAGCTCGTGGGAGAGCCGCTCGATGCGGGAGACATTCATTTGATGCGCGGCGAG
>CAZWSD010000227.1:0-5811 GCA_964636535.1 uncultured Acidobacterium sp.
CTGCTCGGTCACAAAGTACGTCTCAAACGGCTTGCCGTTCACGGTGAAATTACCGCTCCCCGGACGCAGAAAAACACGGGCAATCGCCGACTTGCGACGTCCCGTTCCGTAGTACTGAATCAGATCTGCCATGAATCCTCGGTCTCTTTGACTAAGCGTTGATCTCAAGCGCCTTTGGCTGCTGCGCGCCATGCGGATGCTGGTCGCCCTTGTAAACATTCAGCTTGGTCGCCATCTTGCGGCCCAGCTTGGTCTTCGGCAGCATGCCCTTGATCGCCTCTTCCACAATCTTCTCCGGCCGCCGCTGCAGCAGGCGCACAAACGACTCCTCACGCAGCCCGCCGGGAAAACCCGTGTAACGGCGATAAACCTTCTGCTGGCTCTTCAGGCCGGTTAGCCGAACCTTCTCGGCGTTAATCACAATCAGGTGATCGCCCATATCCATAAATGGCGTGTACTTGGGATTGTTCTTGCCGCTCAGCACCCTGGCCGCTTCGGTGGCCAGGCGGCCCAGCGTCTTGCCGCTGGCGTCCACCACATACCACTTCCGGCTGATATCGTGCGAGCTCGGAATATACGTCGACATCGTTCCTTCTCTCCTCAGGCACTCGGCCCCTGCTCTTGCAGAGCACTGCTCAAAAACCCTAACCGCGTCGCATTTTGCGCGCCCGTTTCCGCTCCCTCGAAACCCGTCCAACAGGTCTCGCATCGGGCCCAGGCTCGCGCCAAACCGTTCCGCGATACGTCCATTTATCCCGCGGTTCACCACAGCTTGTCGCGTGAGTGAGCGCAGCGTTCTCTTATCACCCGCCTGGCCCATAAAAGCCAGTCTCTTCATGCTTCCGGGTCAGAGCTTCCGGGATTCCGTCTCCCCGGCCTCGGAACACAACAAAGGCGGGCAGACAGAAGTCTGCGCAAGGACTTTAGAATACCCAGATTCCACGGCTGAGTCAATGAAAAGGCAAGCCAGCACCGCCCTCGGACCGCCCCGCCAAGCCTTCCCACCTTTTGCCCTCAAGCCCCAAAAACACCCCCGGCCCAAATGCCCACCGCCTTCCGGAATGCAGGCGAAGCCACACCTTCTTCCAGTTGGTATCCTGTGAAGGAAATCCCCGATCCGGCAGCACCACCCTGACGACCCACGCTCATCCTCGGCCCCAGAAACACAGCGCTGGACTTTTGCTCTACCGCCGCCGCGCCGGCATATGCCTCCAAGTCCTGCTCGCCCACCCCGGCGGTCCCTTCTGGACCCACCGCGACCTCGGCGCCTGGACCATCCCCAAGGGCACTGTCGTCCCCGGCGAAGACCTCCTCGACGCCGCCCGCCGCGAGTTCCGCGAGGAAACCGGACTCACCCCACCAGCCCACGCCGCCAGCCAATACCTGTCGCTCGGAGACATCCAGCAGCTCAGCGGAAAGCTCGTCACCGCCTGGGCCTTCGAAGGCGACTTCGACCCTTCCGGACTGGTCAGCAACACGTCCCCCATCGAGTGGCCACCCCGCTCCGGCCGCAAAATCGAAGTTCCTGAAATCGACCGCGCCGAATGGTTCACCCTCGACGTCGCCCGCGAGAAGATCCTCCCCGCGCAAATCCCTTTCCTCGACCGCCTCCACCGGCTCCTGGCCGAATCGTAGATCTCTCCGCCACATCCGGCCGTTTTTCATAGTCCTGACTTGCGATTCTGTGCCATCCTGTTGCGCATGAAGCCCCGGCCCCTGAGCAGACTGCTGCTCTTGCTCACACTTGCTGCAGTCTCACTTCCCGCCATCTCCCAGTCCCTGAACAAGCACGCGCTTCGCCGACAACTGGAGCACAATGTTTTCCTGCTCCGCGGCCGCTATACGTGTCCGCGCCCTCAGCCATGCACTCTGGATTTCAACCGGAAAGGACAACTCCAGAGTGCGGCAGCGGTCGCCCCGTTCTCCCTCGGTAATATCTATGTGGACTACGTCCAGTTCGGCAAGCATTGGCTGGTGCTCCACGACCACGGCGCAACCCTTCTACTCACATCCACAACCGACCCAATCCATTTCAAGGCTCTCGTGCTTCACCATCAGAGGCTCAAACTCAGAATCGCTTTCGACGCCTCGCACCCTTCAGAGTTACAAAATGCCTTGAACGCAATCTTCACGGGAAGCATTTATCAGGCTCTCAATACCGAAGCCCCGAGAAAACGCAAAGCAGATTTGGATACTCTCCCGCTGCTTGTTCGGGAACCCAAGGCTAAAGTTTGGTCTCAACTTGCCTAAGTGGGTTGGCCGCCAATCCGCACTTTTGTGCCTGGCAAGAACGGGGTCAAGCCGCCGAAGGTCATTGATATGATCACCCCGCAATACACGGATCAGGCTAGGAGCAACAGGATCCAGGGAATTTGCATGTTTCAACTCGTTGTTAACGCTCAGGGTTTCCCACAGAATATTCGCATTCTCAAGACCCTCCCCGACGGACTGGAAACGAGCGCCTTTTCGACTCTCAGCCAGTACCGCTTTAAACCCGCCACCCAGGACGGGAAACCCGTACCCGTCAGAATGATTGTCGAGGTAAAATTCCATCTCTATTGACTCCACAGTAGTTACGCTACAACCCACCCATGACACACGGTACCGATCCGTTTTGCATGCCGCCGCTTTGATCCGACATGCTTCTGCGGTCCTGATGCTCTGGCCAGGAGATGCTGACGCCACTCATCAATATCCCGAGCATCCTGGGCGAGATCCGCAGTCGGCTCCCCCCTCCACGACAAAGATGCAATGATCCAAACCGCCCACACGCCTCCTCTTTGAGGATTCCGTCGTTGCAACCGGCGCCAACACCGCTTCCGTCCCGTCCCCCAAAGCAGGTCCGCCTGTGGCCCCCAGTATGATCGCCAAACCGGATTTTCGTATCCACCATCACATTGGGTTGCTCTCAAACCGCGCTACAATGCGTAGCCGGGAGGCCCACACGCATGAAACGCCTCGTCTTTGACCTGATCGAGCATGGCCAGGCGGCCGAGCTCGCCGCCCAGTTGGCTAACCACGCGCAACTGGCTGAAGCTCAAAGCCCGGACGGCATCTCCGCTCTCCGCACCGCCGTCTACCATCACCAACCCGCCATTCGCGATCTGCTCCTGCCCTATCTGCCGGAGCTCGACATCTTTGACGCCGCCGCCGTTGGCGACACCGACCGCATCGAACAGCTTCTCGCCTTCGATCCCTCGCTCGTCGCCAGCTACTCCTCAGATGGCTGGACGCCGCTGCATCTGGCCGCCGCCTTCGCCGATGAAGAGACGGTTCGCATGCTGCTCGAGCGCGGGGCCGACGCTCACGCCCGTTCGCACAACGACCTCGCCAGCAAGCCCCTCCATGCCTGCATCGCCCGCTTCGGCTCTGACGCTTCGGCCCGCGACCTCATTGAATATGGAGCCAACGTCAACGCCACGCAGTCCGGCGGCATCACGCCGCTGCACCTGGCCGCGGCTCAGGGAAAGCCGCAAATGGTCGACCTGCTCCTGCAGAATGGCGCGTCGCCCACCGCCCGCACGGGCGACGGCAAATTGCCAGCCGACTTGGCCCGCGAGCGCGGCCATGCTCAGGTAGCAGAGCGGCTCGCGGCGCTTTCGGCAACTCCCTCGACCTTGTGACGCACCCTCAAAATGCGTCCCAGCTCACTCGCCCCGCTCAATCATCTCCTGAAGAGTCGGCGGGTGCTTCTGCCCGCGCCCTTCCTTCGCGCCGCGCGCCTCACCGTCGATCACCCGCTCCGGCTTCGGCTGGCCCACGCGCTCCCGCGCATTCGCTTTCACGGCCTTCACTTTGGAGAACACTCGCTTCTTGCCGCGCTTTGCCATCGTGGCTCTCAACTTAGCACTCTTTCCTCCCTCCCGACGTAAAATACTCGCAGCAGTTGTTTGCCTCACACCGCACCTTTGGAGACCGGCCATGGAAGAGCGCGATTTTTTCGACGAAAAACAGGAGCAGCGCACCCACAACCTTACGTGTCCGCACTGCGGCCAGTCCGCCGAATACCAGGTCAACTGGCTCGTCCGCCGCAAGAAGAACTCCGTGCCGCGCCACGCTGACGAGCGCGACCGCGCCCGCTTCGCAAAGGCGCAGTCCTACATGGTCCGTCAGGACGACGTGGTCGCCTGCAAAAACATCCGCTGTCGCAAGCGATTTGAGGTCACCTCGCTGCAGTCGGTCGCCTTCCTGCAGTCCGCCTGACGAGTGATGCTGAAACTCTCCCGGCGAGCCCCGGATTGCCTCCTGCTGTTTGCCTCGCTTGCTGTCCTACTCCCTTGCGCCGTCGCGCAGGCGGCCGGTGCCGAGGCTCAACTGCCGGATTCTGTCCTCAGGCTGCACCAGAGCTATCTCGGCTTTGACACCAACCTTTATCCCGGCGACGATCTGCTGCCCGCCCTGCGCCGGCAATTTGACTATCTCGGCTATTGGCTTAACATCCCGCCGGGCGCCTCGCGCAACGAGTGGGTGGGCAAGCGCGCCGCCGTTCTGAAGGCCGGCTTTGGATTCCTCATCCTCTTCAACGGCCGCCTCGATAAAGAACTCCGCCACTCCGACGCCGCCGCCCTCGGCGCCCAAGATGGCGTGGCTGCCGCACGCGCCGCCAAAGCCGAAGGCTTCCCTCCAAACGCCATTGTCTTTCTCGATATCGAAGAAGGCGGCCGCATGCTGCCCGAACAGCTCGCCTACATCGGCGCCTGGATGCATGCACTCCGCGCGCAAGGCTACCGGGCCGGCGTCTACTGCGCCGCAATTCCATTCCATGACGGCGGCCAGACACTCACCACCGCACAGGACATCGCCGCGCATTTCCCCCGGGCCGCCATCTGGGTCGCCAATGACCAGTGCCCGCCGGCGCCCGGCTGCGTGGCCCAGACCATTCGCCCTGCCCGCAGCGGATTTCACAACGCCCTCGTCTGGCAGTTCTCGCAGTCGCCGCGCCGCCGCCAGTTCACCAGCGCCTGCGCCGCAACCTACGCCCGCGACGGCAACTGCTACCCACCCGGCCTGCCGCAAAACCAGCACACCGCGCTCGATCTCGACACCAGCACCAGTCCCGATCCTTCCCAAGGTCGCTGAAGCCTTCGCCTGCAGCTCACGTCCGCCCTGATAAGTATCCGCATTCCCGCTCGTGCATCGAATAAGGTAGCTTTATCCCATGACAGCGCATGTCCCCATCCCGGCAGACGCACCGTCGCACCCCGCCCGCCTTGTGGACAGTCATCGCCGCGCCATCACCGACCTGCGCGTTTCCATCACCGATCGCTGCAACTACAAGTGCGTCTACTGCCGCACTGGCAACCAGGGCGCGCTCTATTCTGAGCTGCCCATCGCCGATTATCTCCGCCTCATCCGCGTCTTTGTTTCCCTCGGCATCGAGAAGGTCCGGCTCACCGGCGGTGAACCGCTGCTGCGCCACGGCCTCCTCGACCTGCTGCGCGAGCTCTCCGCCTTGCGCACCCTCGACAACGCACCGCTCGACCTCGCCCTCACCACCAATGGCCACCTGCTCGAATCCATGGCCGTGCCTCTCCGACTGGCCGGCCTGCAGCGCATCACCGTCAGCATGGATGCCGTCGATCCGGAGACCTTTCACCGCATCACCCGCGTGCCCGGCAGCTTTCACCAGGTGCTGGCAGGCATTCGCGCCGCCAGAGCCGCGGGCCTTCAACCCGTCAAGGTCAATTGCGTGCTGCTGCGCGGCTTCAACGACGATCAAATCGTCCCCTTCGCCGAATTCTCCCGCCGCGAAAACGTCATCGTCCGCTTCATCGAGTTCAAGCCCCATGAAGAAGACCGCCTCTGGAGCCC
>CAZWSD010000228.1:0-5802 GCA_964636535.1 uncultured Acidobacterium sp.
CGTTCCGCCTGACTGTGGGTACGACGTTCTAGGGCCAGCAGACGGCGGCGGGCAAGGGCGCGCGCAATTGCCCGCCGCGAGGTTTGACGAGGCAACAAGGCCCCCCTATAATTCGCTCAGTTCCTGAAAATGCCTTCGGCCCGGGTTGCTCACCGCATGGATGCCTATGATTAGGCGCATGCCAGGCTCACGGAGAAGCAGTATTGGGAAGCGTTGATTTGCTTCCGCGAGCAGAGCGGGCGAAATCACATACAGAACTGAAGGAGTTCTCAAACCGCATGAAGCGTTCGTTGTCACTTGTTTGTGTACTAATTTCCAGCTTTGGCCTGACAGCCATGGCTCAGACCAGCCATGCAGTTCCGAATGCGCCCGGGATGGGGGCCTCTCACGAAAAGATTGCAGTCATCATGTTCCAGGCCGCGGTGGCCCGTACGAATGAGGGACAACAGGATCTGGCGAACCTGCAGAAGAAGTTTGGCCCCCGAGAGGCAGAACTGAAGCAGGAGAGCGATCAGATTGACGCGCTGAAGAAGCAGCTTCAGACGGAAGGCAAGAGCTTGACGGCGGTGCAGCGGCAGGCGCAAGTGACTGAGATTCAGACGAAGGAAAGAAACCTGACGCAGCATGTACAGGATGCGCGGTCAGACTACCAGAATGATATGGGTACGGCGTTTAACGCCCTGGCACAAAAAGTGGGGGCGGTCATGACGGCGTACGCCAAGCAGCACGGCTACAGCATAATTCTTGATGCGAGCGCGCAGGACAGTCCGGTGCTTTGGGCCAGTCCGACGACGGACATCACGAATGCGGTGGTGGCGGCTTACAATGCGAAGTCGGGCGTACCGGCGCCAAAACCCTCAGCTCCGACGCCAACGGGCGGGCCTGGAGCCGGGAAGTAAATTCCGCATTAACAGTTCCGCAGGAAACGGGGCTCTCCGCAGGGAGAGCCCTTGTTTATTTGGTTACTATAGTTATGGTTTAGACAAGGCTGATTGCATGCTGTAGGGCAACCGCCGGAGCTGTGGAAAGTTTTGTGGAAAACCGATGGATGCAGCAGGACCGCTGCAGACTGCGGGAGAATAGGCACGAGGAAGCGATGGCGGGAAGCGTCCATTTATGAGGGAAATGCCAACATTTACCGTCGGATTATTTTCCAAATATCACACGTTAATCTTCCCGTAACTTTTAGTGTTTTCCACAATTTGAAGCGGGAGTCCGTTGCTGCGCGGCGCTTGGCGGATGGGAGCAGGACGCGCCGGAGGGGGCAGAGTTGAGCCGCAAAAAGCGACTCTGGAAGTTACATATAAGACTCTCGGGAGGTGGTGAAACGGGGGGATATGTATCCGACGGAGTGAGGAAATTCGGGAATTCGGACTGAAAATGTCGCAGTGATGATGACATATCCAGGGCGGCCTGTGGGGGCGGTGTCCTGAGCGGAGGATGCGTTCGGTGAGGACGAAGTGGCCGCTGGGGTGAAGGACGGGGGATTGTGGAAGCACGACGGACCGCGAGGGAAATGTACAGAAGGCGAATTCCGAGGGAAGCGCGTTGAAGCGCCGATCCGCGAATGGAAGTGATTCTGCATCAGCACCTTGAAAGCAGGCGCGATTCGGAAGGGCGCGGGCATGGGCATTGGCGAAGCAGAGTGGGCAGTCAATGACGCATGTGCTATTGACCTTGATTCCGGGGGAGGTGCGGGTGTTGGGAGGGGCCGCGACCGCAGGCGTGGCAGCCTAGGACGATGCGACCACTTCTCTGTCTGGTACATCTTCGCGGAAGAACTCGAAGCGAACGAGGAGATCGCCTTGTTGTTGCCTGGTGGGCAGGGGATCCATTCCGCGTTTTGCGGGGCCTTTGAGCAGAGTGCCGTCGGAACCGAATACGCTGTGGTGGCAGGGACAGAAGAAGTCGCCAGTGGAGGCGCGCCAGCGCACCGTGCAGCCGAGGTGGGGACAGATGGCGGAAAGGACGCGGATTTTGCCGTTGGCGGCGCGCTCGACGTAAACAGGCTCCGTGGTTGAGGTTACGCGCCAGCCGTGGAGCTTTCGATAGGTGATCTGCAGCTTTACAGGAGGGCTGCCGGCTGGGGGAAGGGAGTCCACGAGTCCAATTTTCGACCACTTTGACAGGGCGCTGGTGGAGTAGAGCGGGTAGAGCATGTAACGCAAAAGGGGAACCGCGAGGAGCGCACTGATTGCAATGCTGGCCAGAGCGACCAACACTCCGAAAAAGGAGCGCCTGGTGATCACCTTCAAGTTGCCGTCCAACCCGTTGACGGGAGCGGGGCGAGCGTGTTCCATCGTGTTCTTCTCCTGCCGGTTCATCCCTTTGTAAGTAAGACCGACCGCGGCGTATGCGGTTGGCAAAAATATTGCTGTCAAAGGCACTTCTCCTGATTGCACAAAGCGGTTTGGAACTGTTGAGTTGCGGCTGCTCCTTACTGGAAGGTCCAGGCCGGGCCGGTCACTCTCTTTGACGCATCAGGGAGCTACTCTCAATCATGGTAAATTGCGCGGGAGAGCGAAGCGTGACCAAAGTCGCTGCCGGGGCGCGGTTCAATCTGTAAGCTCCAGAATGAAGACGTAAGGAGAGGATGCAGGATGAACATGGCGAATCGCACCGAGGAGCAGGAGGCTACATCTGTTATGTTCGGGTTCCTGGATGAGATTACTCCCGCGCGGCGGTGGGTGCTGGTGTGGCCGCGGGAGCATGGGGCATGGGGAATTCTGCTTGTTTCTCTGTTCACCGGGTCGGCGGTGGGGATTTCGTCAGGCTCCAGGATGCTGCCGCTTTTGTGGCTGACGATTGGCGTTCTGAGCGCGTTTTGCCTGCGCACGCCGATGGAGAACTCGATGCCGCGGTCACCCTTCAGGCCTCGGACGCATGCGGAATGGCGGTGGGTGAGCCTGGCGGGCGGGGTCTACACGGTGATTGGCTCCGTTGCCGGGGTGATGCTGTGGTTGGACAGAGCATTGCAGCTGGTATGGATGCCGGCTGCTGCGGCGATTGGACTGTTTGGCCTGCAGGTGCTGCTGAAGCGGCTGGATAGATCGCTTCGTCTGCCTGCCGAGATTGCCGGGGCATTTGGACTTGCACTAGCGGCCGCAGCCGGATACATCGTCTGCGCGGGCCATGGCGGAGAGCTGGCTGCCGGCGTGTGGATGGCAAACGCGCTGTTTGTGGCCAATCAGATTCTCTACGTGCAGTTTCGCATGCAGGAGACGCGTGGCGGGGCGCATGCTTCCCCGCAAAAGCTCAAGCAGATGTTTCTGGCGAGCGAGGTGGCGATGCTCCTGGCCATTGTTGGGGGAACGTTGCGGGGGATACTGCCGGTCCTGACGCTGGCGGCGTTTTTGCCGGTCCTGGTGCGCGGCAGCGCGTGGACACTTCGCGGAGGTCCAACGCCGCTGCGAATTCACCGTTTGGGGAAGAGCGAATTGGCGCAGGCGATAGCCTTTGGACTGATTTTCATTGCTGTTTCGCGGGTTCACTGGAGTTTGTAGTTCTGTTTGCGCGGATTGGGGGGCTGATGGGCGCAGGGAGATGCGAGTTCGCTCCCCTGGTGCTGGCGAGATTGACCGGCCTACGGTGCTGGGGCTGAATGGCGCGGAACTGCGTGTCGCCGTTGACATCCATTGTTCGAGAGGTGCCGCGTGGGGCGAGAATTCTGGCCCGTGCGGAGAATTGCATTGTGGCGTAGAGCGATTTCGACTGCGTGGGGCGCCTTCGCGGCGCGGCAGCAGGGGGTCGCTGGCGCGTAGCCGGCAACATCGGGTGGTGAATGCGTTCTTGCCGGCGATCGCCTTTGCCATTGCAGTATCGACCCTGGCAATTGGCAGCGGAGCACCTGGTGGTTCTCTGCCTGGCGGGCTCGATCATGACGGATGTGGTGCTGATTGGCGTTGAGAAGATTCTATTTGCATGCTCTTATCTGCCGGGCAAGGCCAATGAGATGCCTGCGGGTGATCTCAATGGAAGTCGTGGGAACGGACGGCGAGCATCTGGCTGGAGAGGGAGCGAAGGCGTGTGGCTTTGACGTGGATGACGCCGTCGACGTTCTGGAGCGGTCCTTCGGCGAGCAGGAATTTGCTGCGGGTGACGGTGAGGCGTTCGCGCTCGAAGAGGTCAGGCGTGACGATGACGTTGGCGATGCCGGTTTCATCTTCCATGGAGATAAAGACGAATCCCTTGGCGGTGCCGGGGCGCTGCCGTGCGATGACGCATCCGGCTGCGCGGACGTATTCGCCATGGGGGTGTGTATGAAGCTCGCGGGCGGTGAGGATGTTCTCGCGTCGGAGGGCTTCTCGGCGATAGGCCATGGGGTGCTTGCCGATGGTGAGGCCTGTGCCTGCGTAGTCGGCGATGAGGCGTTCTTCTGTGTTCATGCTTTCGAGGGGCAGAGATGCGGAATCTTCGCGCAGGGCCTGGTTGTTGTGCTGGAGCAATGGGCCCTCCGGCTTGCCGGCGCGTTCGATTTGCCAGAGGGCGTCGCGGCGATGCTGGATGCCGTCGATGGAGTTGAGCGCTCCGATTTGGGCGAGGAGGGCGAGTTCTTTGCGATTGAGTATTGCAACACGTGAAACCAAATCTTCCACGGAGCGGAACGGGCCGGACTCGTTGCGGGCGAGCATGAGGGCTTCTGCGGATTGCCGGCGCAGGCCCTTAGCGTAGCCGAGGCCGAGGCGCAGGGATAGGTTGCCGCTGGGTTCGTGCTCGAGGGTGCAGGGCCAGGCGGAGCGTTGGATGTCGATGGGCTTGACGCGCAGGCCGTGGCGCTGCGCGTCCTTGACGAGCACAGCGGGCATGTAGAAGCCCATGGGCTGGTTATTGAGGAGGGCGCAGGTGAAGGCGGCCAGGTACTTAACCTTGAAATAAGCCGAGGCATAGGCGATGAGCGCAAAGCTGGCGGCGTGAGACTCAGGGAATCCGTAGAGGGCGAAGGAGGAAATCTGCTGGATGATTTCTTCCTGCGTGGCGGGTGCGATGCCGTTGGCGGTCATGCCGGAGCGGAGGTTGGCCTCCAGGTTCTTCATGCGCTCCCATGAACGACGCATGCCGACGGCGCGGCGCAGTTCCTCGGCTTCCGCACCGGAGAAGTCGGCAACGGTCATGGCGATGCGGAGGAGCTGCTCCTGAAAGAGCGGGACGCCGAGGGTGCGCTGCAATACGGGTTCGAGGGATGGATGCGGGTAGGTGACGGGCTCTTTGCCCTGCCGGCGGCGCATGTATGGATGCATCATTTTGCCGACGATGGGTCCGGGGCGGATGATGGCGACCTGCACGACGAGGTCGTAGAATTTTTCGGGGTGGTTGTGCGGGAGCGACGCCATCTGGGCGCGGCTTTCCACCTGGAAGATGCCGACGGTGTCGGCGCGCTGCAGGGTGCGGTAGACGTCTTCGTCCTGAGGAAGGTGGGCGAGGTCGACTGGTTTGCCGTAGTGGCGGGGGACGAGTTCGAGACAGTCTTTGAGCACGGCCATCATGCCGAGGCCGAGGAGGTCGACCTTGACGAGCCCCATGTCGGCGCAGTCTTCCTTGTCCCACTGGATGACGGTGCGGCCTAACATGGAGGCGCGTTCGATGGGAACGACGTGGTTGAGCTGGCCCTGGCAGATGACCATGCCTCCGGAGTGCTGGCCGAGATGGCGGGGCAGATCCTGCAGGCGCAAACAGAGCTCGAGATACTTGGCGATGCGGGGATGGTGGAGGTCGAAGCCCGCGTTCTGGAAGGAGTGAGCCATGGTGTCGGCGGGGCCGCGCCACTCGAAGTGGCTGACGAGGCCGGAGAGGCGGCGCAGGGAT
>CAZWSD010000229.1:0-5793 GCA_964636535.1 uncultured Acidobacterium sp.
GCATGTTCTACGGCGACGGCCAGGAAGCGGTGACGCGGCTGATCCAGGGCATCAAGTCAATCGAATAACCCGGCCACCCAGAGAGCGAGCCTCGTTCTGGGATTATTCTCCATCGCCTCTTGAAATAGGCGTACCCACCATTCGGTTTCTACCTCAATGAAACGAAGGGTTACCGAGGTAGCCCGTTTATCTCTTGACATATTGCTTCCGTTGGAGTGATGTATTTACCGGGTTTCCTATGGGGACAAGCGGTTCCAGCTAGACCACTCATCATGGGCAATAGTGTCCGCAACTCGCGGACCTAATTCCGGGGGAAATTCCATGTTCAAATTTTCACTATCCCCATACGCACGCCATGGCGTTCGTGGATTCACCTGCCATACGCCGGCCGCAACGGGCATGCTCTTGAAAATCTGCATTCCGGTTTTGATGCTGGGCTGTGCACTGCTGGCATCATTGCCGGCGATGGCACAGTCGAACACCGAAACACGCCATACATTCCTGGCTCATCAGCAGCAAATCATCCAACAGGAGCTTGCCGGTCATCAACGCGCCGCACAACAGGCGCAACAGGCCTTGCAGGCCGGGCAACAGGCGCTCACGGATGCCAATGCCCAAGGCAACACCCAGGCTGCCTCCATATCGCAGCAGGCGATTGATATCGCCCAGCGCACACTCAACAACGCCCAGCATCTGATCGGCATAGACCAGTCGCGGCTCGACGCCATACAACGCGCCATGCGCTGGACACATACCGAAGAAGCCTACGGGATTCCGGCGCTGCTCCACGGGAATGTGATGGTGCGCTCCCATGGGCAGTTGCAGCCGCTTGATCCGGATATCCCCATTCGCCCAGGCCAGGAACTGGTGACCGGAGCCAATGCATCATTTGAAGTGATCACCGACACCGGTGCACGTGTGGATGTGGGTCCCAACAGTCGGTTTGTATACCTGACCAACAAGAACTCGGAGTCCGAACTGCTCACGGGCTTGCTGCATATAACAGAATCCGCATTGAAAGGTTCGGCAGAAATGAACGTATTTACCCCTAATTCAGTGATCGGAGTGCGCGGCACCGAATTTGTTGTGGACGTTTCCAACGACGTGGAGCGAATCTATTTGCTCAAAGGCAGCATAGACGTGCAGCTTCGCGCAAGTCACCAAAGAATCGGCCTGCAAGCTGGACAAATGGTTGTCGTGAACAATCAAGGGTTCGCAGGCTCGCCCCAATTCTTTGATGCGGCCTCTGTACCCACGTGGTCAAACAGCGAGTGAGCCTTCGCCTCCAAGTGGCGGATAGGGAGTTGCACGATGCATAAATTCGCAAGTTACGGATTGACTGTCGTAGGAATTCTTGCTGTCGCCCTTATCTATAGCAATACATCCCGCGCCCAGTCAGGGGGATATTACTACTCATATGTGGTGAATGGCGCTGCGCAGGAAAACGGCCCTTACGACAATTGGAGCGATTGCATTGATGCGCGCAATCAAGCGCAACAAGAAGCCGAAGGGATGAAACAAACTCATGAGAGCGTTGCGGGTATCGCGCAAAATGCCAATGCCATGGGTTTCTCCATGTCCACCTCCAGTGGTGAGGATATTCCCACTGATTTTGGCAACTGTTCCCTGTACGGCACGTCGGAAAGCAACAGCAGCTCAGCTGGTGGCGCTAATCCCTATGCAAACAACCCGATGTATATGATGACCTATACGATGACGCGGATGCTTGTCCCGCTGCTGGCGCAGGGGCTGAAAGATCTTTTCAGCAGCGGCCAGCAGGGCGCTAGCCAAGAACAAGCACAAGAGGAACGGCAGCGCGAACTCGAAGCCGAGCGTATCCAGGCGGCACTCGCGAGGCAGAAAGAATTTCAGAATGAGATGCGCGCTATGGTGCAAAACGACATGAGAGGGCCAGCACCGCCCGAAGGTGAGATGACCTTCAAAGGCGCAAATCCCCTTGATGGGCAGGAGATGACTTTCAAGGACGACAGCACGGACTTCTTCGGAGAAAACGGCGGCAGTGGCCGGACCATGCATTTCAGAATGCCAGGCAGCCCACAGGCGGCGCCGACCGCCGCCATGCAGCAACTCCAGGCGGCCAACTGCCTTTCGCGTATGGCGGCCCAGCCAGGCTTGTCACCTGAGGATTCCAAATATCTGTCCGATCAAGCGGCTGAAGTAATGCAGGGCGGAACCACTACCGTGGATCTGAGCGCTTGTGCTCAAACCAGCGAGACGCCACCGCCACCGCCAGCCCCGCATCTCGTGCGGCCACTCACCCGTGACCAAATCACGTTGTACACCAATCTGCTGAACCAAGTTGACAATGAACAGAAACAAGCCGTATCGATAAACCAGAATATCCACAAACTGGAACAGGCACGCAATAACGACGCGCAACAGGTCGCCAAGCAGAAGCAGGTCATCCAGCAACTTCAGGCTGCGGCACCCACATCTGCCACCATACCGTCGCCAATGGCATCCCCGTCAAGCACATCGTCCGACGCCATGGCAGAAGCGCTGGCCGCACTTCAGAAGGCCAAACAATCCGAAGCCAGTGACGACGCGGCGCTGACCCATGCCAAGAACCAGATGCAGCAACTCAACCAGCATATCCAGCAGAGCCGCAACTGCCTCACCGGGGCGCAGAACAATCCCGCCAGCGCCGGAGCGCTGCTTGGGAGTTGCGGTGGGTAAACGTTCACTGCGCGATCGTCCGTGACAACCGGACCGAGCGCCGATCGGAAGAATATTCAGAAACAAGAATCCCGCGCTTCCCGCGCGAGCCGCTGCCAAGACACAGATCTACGTAACCCTGAAAGCAACCGGAGCCTTCTTCCTTTAGGAACTCGCCATGAGAAACACGACGCCATTGCTCGCACGCGCTCTCGTATCGACCATCGCCATTGCCGTCCTAGCCGGCTGCGTAACACAGCCCCCGGTTCCCAAAGTCACGCTCTCCGCGCCTCTCCAGAGAGTGGTGATTCGCGATGGGCGGCCTGTCCTCCTGATCGGAAATCCCGGGGTCGTGAGCACATACGTAGAGCGGGTTGATTATAGGGGAGAACCTGCCCTGAGATTCAACGCATTGATCGGCAATTGCATCAATTCATGGGGCATTCCCGCTGACTTATACGTTATGAAGAAACGGTTGCTCTTTGTCCCTGTTCACGGGCTTCCGACATGCGCGAGCGGCAATTACTCCCTAACTAGCATGGACGTCTTACGCAACGATGTCACAGATTTCAAAAGGGTCCGTGGTGACCCGGTGTACATGATTTGGGACAAGTACGGGCCTTTTGATCCTGGTACCACCCAAAGTGAGGGTGAGTACTTCCTCAGAGTTGGAGGCCCCGCTTCAGTTCCCGAAACCGGTGGTATCCCGCTGACACCAGGCGATGGAGGCTATGGCTACGCGTATTCCATCCGCTGGAACTACAGCTCTGCCACTCCTGAATGGACTAACGCGCACTATACCACTTCCGGGGTAGAGGCGCTCTGGGCCTCAGATGAGACACAAAAAGAGCTTTGGGATGCCGTCCAGTTCTGGATCGCCCTCGCCTATAGCCATTTCGATGCGGCGCTGAATCAATTCGATCAGATGACCGCAGGATATTTCGTTCCCCTTTCCATCGGGACGAATCTCAAAATAAACGCGTATATCCGCAATGCCCACGATGCGTTCGCGACCGGAAACTTTCAGGAAGCGTTGCTTGCTGACACCCAGGCATTGGCTTTGCTCCCCATGCAGTACGCGGACCCGACGCTCGAAGTCCCGTTGCGCAAGAACGCCATCACAGCCGCTCTCAGGATGTCCCCCTCACCCGAGATCCCGGCTGAGGCGAGGCGCCATGAAATATTCAGCAAGACAGCCCTTGTCAATGCCACGAATCCGGATGGTCTGAACAGCGCGCTCAAGCAGATGCTGATCGCCGTCCGCATTGCTCCTTGGTGGGCGGACGGCTACTACAATCTGGCCGTGATTGAGCAACGAGAGCACCTGTATCGTCAGGCCGTGCAAAGTCTGAAGTACTATTTGCTCGCCGCACCGAATGCGCCGGACGCGCAAGCGGTGCAGATGAAGATATATTCCTTGCAATACGAAGCAACCCACGGCGGCCTATAATCAAGGCTCTGACGAGTTCCGTTCGCTCTGAACATTTCACTGCTTCAGGGCAAACGGGAATAAATCAGAGTCGCTTTCACCGGGAGTACACAAATGAAAACTCAATTGCTTGTGGTGACAGGGTTCTTGGTGGTTCTTCTTGCCAGTTGTGCCAGCACACCTTCAGGCAGCGCCACTCCGTTAGTCCATGCGAAATCCATCGTGGGTATCGAGTTTGAAAATACTTCACCTCCGTTTGTCATAAACGTGACCCCGGGCGGACCGGCGTATCGGTCCGGAATCAGAGAAGGCGATTACGTGCTTGCGGTTGACGGAAACGCCGGCGCCCAAAACATACAGCACTACGTTGCTGCTTTGCCTCCGGATTCTAGCGTCTCTGTTATTTATGTGCATGATCGGATTCAGCATCAAGTTACGCTCAAAACCGCTGAGCCACTGACGCTTTTCAGCGAATTGCAGGCCGAAGGCAATCCGGCCGGTCCGACGGGATTGGCGGAACTAGAATTGACTGATTACAACATGCCAAAAGGCACACCGCCAGCTAAAGATCTGCTGAAACAGGCAGTTGCGAAAGACTACGCGCTGGCGATGGTTAATCTGGGGACTTTGTATCTGTCTGAATCTGATGCCGATCGCGGTTTGGCCTTACTCACTCAGGCAGCACAGCAAAATGAATTGCAGGCTTATTTTGGCTTGATGCGCTATTATTTTCAAAAACGAGATTCAGTGCATATCGTATAAGTAAGTCAAAAAGATGCCGCGCTAAATGATCCAGTCGGTGAACATGTTCTCGGCAATGCCTATCTATTCGGACGGGGAGGTCTGGACGAAAATCATAAAAAAGGCATGCAATTGCTATGGCATGCTGCTGAGCGGGGATACGTACCAGCCATCGATAGTTTGGCCAGCGAATATGCATCAGGCCAGCATATCCCAAAAAATATTCTCCAGTCATATTTATGGTCCACGCTTGCAGGGAAATTCGGAGATGCAAATGCACCAAAAACAATTGCATATCTGAATGAAAAGCAGCCGCTGAATGAGATGCAAAAAGAACGGCTTGCATCGGGCGTGGATTCCTGGCTGCGTTACTTTCAGCGCACCAATGATCCTGAAAGCCCCGGCAATGTGGCGCTTTCGCAAGGCAATCTGTATGCCGCCCTGCAGGACGATGTGAACGCGCTGCAATCATTGCCCGATCCCGCTCCGATTGATGTAGATAAACGGCTGCGTGAACAGGCCATAACGATAGTCCAACGCCTGAAGGCGCCACCGTCATTGCCGGCTTCCGCCACGCAATATGAAATCTACGGGAAAACCGCGGCTCAATCCGCCACAGATCCGGACGGACTGCTGGGTGCAATTGACAATCTGCGCAAGGCCACGAATGTCGCACCCTGGTGGGCGGATGGCTATTACAACCTCGCGGTCGTGGAAGAGCGGGCCAAGGATTATGCGGATGCCGCCCGCAGCTTGGGTTTTTACCTGCTTGCGAAACCGAATGCGCCGGATGCGGCATCAGTGCAAAGCCGCATTTACACCCTGCAATTCAAGGCGTATCACCCTTGAGCATGGAGATTGAAGCTTTCGCTGGCCGAGACAGCTGAAAGCCGCGATTCGCCTAAATCTTCACCCCGGCGGACGCCGCAGCCGCATGCGCAGCCGCT
>CAZWSD010000230.1:0-5781 GCA_964636535.1 uncultured Acidobacterium sp.
TGTATTACGCGAACTACTTTGTGTGGTGCGAGATAGGCCGGGTGGAGTTTTTGCGTGGACTTGGGTTCGACTACAGGACGATGGAGGTTGAGGACGGTTGCATGCTGCCGGTGGTAGAGGCGAGTTGCCGGTATAAGGCGCCGGCGCGATATGACGATGAGGTGGTCATCGAGACGCGCGTGACCGGGCTGCGGCAGAGCGTGATCAAGTTTGCGTACCGGATGCTGCGGGCAGCGACGGCAGAGTTGCTGGCCGAAGCCGAGACGGTGCATGTGGTGGTGAACATGCAGATGCAGAAGCAGTCAATGCCAGCGCGGTACGCCGATGCGATACGAGCGACGATGCATGATGCGTCGCCGGAAGGGGTGCTGGGTTAAGAGCAGGGTTTTTAAGCTACGTCGATACCCTCTAGGATTGAGAATGGAAGGCTTTACCTTGCTCCATCATGGCAAGAATCGTTTTCATCTGTTTTTCTCTGGCTTCCGGCTTTTTGGCTGTTTCAAGACGATAAACAATCGCATAAACATTTGCTTTGTTCAGTGTTTTAAAAAATGCTTCTGCCTTTTTATTTCTACTCAACTCCCTTAAAAAATCTTCAGGTGGGCTGGCACTCCTGGATGAAGCATACGCGGCTTCCCATCGGCCATCGGCCTTTGCCGCTTCAACCGCCTCCGTGCCTGCAGGGGTCATTGCTCCTGCCTTGATCAGGCGTTCTGCATGCTGAGTGTTGATTTTCGACCACCCGCTTTTGCGGCGTCTTTGCGTAAATTTCTGTAACCATGACAGTTCATCGAAGGGCTTCTTCTGACCATCGATCCAGCCATAGCAAAGTGCCTGATCCAGCGCTTCAGCATAGGTCACGGAGTTTTCATGCGAATCCTTTTTGAAAATGCGCAACCATATACCCTCTGAGTGCGCATGGTTTTCCTCCAGCCAATTTCGGAAATCCGCAGATGTTCTGAAATGTGTGATTTGCATGAACTATGTCCCGTTATTGCGCCAGGGCTGTATCGAGATATCCATTGAGCATTGAGATAGTGGAGATAGATTTCACGATCAACGATATAAAACTGTTCCGGCTCCCCGGTCAACGGCAGTAATAGCTCTGCTGAGTGCCGGAGTCGAACTGATCCGGGCGGACGATGTGGATGGAAGCGGGCGCTATGACTGACATACGGATTTGATGCGAGAGATTAGTTTCCGGAGCCGAAGAGGTTGCCGAGGGCTTTCTGGAGAGTTTTTTTCTTTTTCTGCTGGGTGGTGGATTTTTGCTGGGAGTTGGCGTCGAAGATCTTGCCGAGATCAGGTGTGAAGACAGGATGGGATGTGGTTCCTCGAATGGCGACAGGGACGCCGTTCTTCATGGATTGGCCGATGCTGGATCCGAATGCGCCGGGGAGCATGGAGGCGGCGCGCTGGGCGAGTCCGCCGAGGCCGGAGCTGGCGAGCTTGATCTTCAATTGATAACTGAGGGCGTTGGAGGGGCTGACGGAGCCGTTACCGGTGGCGGTGCCGAGTCCGGTGACGATGGCGGTGAGGTTGTTGGTCTGGATGCCGTTGGCGCTGTACTTGAGGTCGGAGCTGAGGAGCTGGATGGTGGTGTCAGAGCCGGTATTGGCGCCGGTGAGGGCGCGAATGGCGGCGAGCTTTTGGCCGAGGTTGAAACCGGCGAGGCGGGTATTGGAGATTTTGACGGGTCCGGCGATGAGAGGGCTGGCGGCCGAGCCGGTGATGTTGAGGCTTGCGGTGAGGGATCCGCCCTTGAGCTGGGAGCCAGGCGGGAGCTGGATGCCGAGCGAAGGCAGGAAAGCCACGAGAGAGTCAATCGGCATGCTTTGTCCACTGGCGTTGAGATTGAGGGCGGTGGTATTGCCCTGGGTCTGGTAGGCGCCGGTGATGGCCATGGCGGCTTTGCCGATGGTGAGGTCAGCTTTCTGGATGTTGCCGGAGAGGGACTGCAGATTTTGCGCGATGGCGAAATTAATGTTGACGGGCTGGGCCGAGGGCTTGCCGTTGTGGGCGAGCCTGAGGTTTGTAACTCTTAGAGTTCCAGTTAAGTTGGCGGTTTGTCCGTTGGAAACGATGTTGGCGTTGAGATTGGCGACGCCGCCGATGCTCTGGTTCGAAGAGATGAGCTCTTTGGAGAGGTCGGCGTTCTTGAGGGTGACTTTTGCGGTGAAGGGCGTAGCGGCGGCGTTCTGCGTGTTAATGGGGCCAGCGTTGCCATGGATGCTCATGGAGCCGCCGCCGGGAAGGCCGGCGCTGACGGTGTAGGGAAAGGCGGTAGCTAAGGAAAAGTTGCGGGCGGTGAGGCTGACGTGATCGTAGACATGGGGAGCAGCAGTTGCAGGAAGTGTGCCGACGGTGATGGTTCCATTGTTGATGGCGAGTTGGCTGACGGTGAGGTTAGGCAGGAGGTTGGCGGCGGCGGGCGAGGAGGGTGCTGCGGTGGTGGAGGCGCCGAGAGTGGAGTAGTTCCAGGTACCGTTGGCGCGGCTGAGGAGGGTGATGGAGGGCTGGTCAATGGTGATTCCGGTGATGTGGATCTGGTGATTGAAGATGAGGGGCCAGACCTTGACGCCGATACGGATGTCCTTTGCGGTGAGGAATGGATTGGAACTGAAGGAGGGGTCGTCGGCGATGGCGAGCTGCGAGGCGTGCAGGCTGCCGGTGAAGATGGAGAAGCCGAGATGGCCGAGGGTGACGTTGCGATGGAGGGATTGGGAGAGGGCGGCCTCAATGCGGGGGCGATAGGTGTCCGCGTTGAGGAAATGATCGACGGCGAGAGCGGCGATGAGGAGGATGCAAACTACCGCTGCAAGGATGATCCAGATTCGTTTGTTTTTCATGATGGCGCTCCTCGAATGATGCCAGTGAGTATGGGATCCAGCAGGGACGGAGATGGTCCAGAGTGCAAGTCCACGATACTACTGAAGCGCTGGGGAGGGACAAGTGGAGGGTCAGACGGTGAGGGAGCGTGGCCTGACGTTGTCGCGGATGAACTGCACGGTGGTATCGAGGAGGGTTCCGGGGCCGAAGATGGCGGCGACGCCCTTGGATTTGAGGAAGGGGATGTCCTGTTCAGGGATGGTGCCGCCGAGGACGACGAGGATGTCCTGTGCGCCGCGCTCCTCGAGGAGCTGGGTTACGCGGGGGACGATGGCGTTATGCGCGCCGGAGAGGATGCTGAGTCCGATGCAATCGACGTCCTCCTGTATGGCGGCGTTGACGATCATTTCTGGAGTCTGTCGGAGGCCGGTGTAGATGACTTCCATGCCGGCGTCGCGGAGTGCGCGGGCAATGACTTTTGCGCCGCGGTCATGGCCGTCGAGGCCGGGTTTGGCGACGAGAACGCGGATTGGGGTAGTGCGTTTGGCGGAGGACATGGTAAACACGAGAGATTATCACAGCGGGTGGGTGGTGGGCAGGGGACGGGCGGGTTGATTGACCGGACGGGAGCCTGCGGGCGGCGGAAAATCAGTGGGAATTGGGCGTGAGAGGCGATAAAGGTCGAGTAAGGGTGGTGAAAGGAAGGTCCGGCTTACTACAATTGGTCTGCGATGGCGAGTGTGACAATTAGCGAACGTTGGACCGGTCTGACGGTGGATGGGAAGTTTCCACTTTTGCGATGGCTGGGCGGAGCGGCGGGCTGTGGTGTGTTCCTTACGGAATTGCGGGATCGTCCGGCGGGGAAGGCGGCGATCAAACTGATAGCGGCGGAGGCCGCCGACGCGGAGAATCGCGCGGGGGGGTGGGCGGCTGCGTGGGATCTGAAGCAGCGTAATCTTTTGCGGGTGCTGGAGTGGGGGCGATGCCGTTTTGACGGGGCCGAACTAGCCTACGTGGTGACCGAGTATGCGCCGGAGGTGCTGGCGGAGATTTTGCCGGAGCGGGCGCTGAGCGCGGAAGAGGCGCGTGCCGTGCTGGAACCGCTAGTGGGGGCTTTGGAATATCTGCACGGCAGGGGGCTGGTGCACGGACATGTGAAGCCAGCGAACCTGTTGGCGGATGGCGATGAGCTGAAGCTGACGTTGGATCATTTAGTTCGGGCCGGTGCGGCACGCGGGGTAATGCCGGTTGGGAACTACGGTGCACCGGAGCTGGCGCGGGGCGAAGTGACGCCAGCGGTTGATGTGTGGTCACTGGGCGTGACGCTGGTGGAGATGCTGACGCAGAGTCGTCCGGTGCGAGGGACGAGCGGCGAGCCGGTGATTCCGGACGGGATCGCGGAGCCATTTGCGGGGATTGCGCGGGCGTGTTTGCATGTGGATCCGGCGGATCGATGCAGTCTGGCGGAGATTCGAACGCGGCTGGGGAGGGAGGCGCCGGCCGAGGACCCGGAGGGGGCGAAGGCCGCAGTGCCGGTAGCGGCGGAGGCTCTCAGACGGGCGGCTGCAGCATCGACACCTGCGCGGGCGGCGGATGGTGGGGATCATCCAGGTTCGAGGGCGGAGTCGGAAAGACGGGAGTCGAGGACGTGGATCCGGGTGGCCGGGGTGGTTGCGGTGGTTGCGGTGCTGGCGATTGCATGGTTTTTGCTGGGGTCGCATCCGAAGGACGAGAGGTCGTCGAAGGATCATGCGGCGGTGCCGGCGACGCGACCCGCTGTTGCGGTCGCCATTAAATCAGCGCTGAAGGCAGGGCCGCCGGTGACGGTAAAGGGCGCGGTGAAGGAGCGGGTTAAGGCGAATGTGCTGCGGAGCGCGCTGGAGACGATTTACGGGACGGTTGTGGTGGAAGTGAAGGTGACGGTGGGATTGGACGGGAATGTTACGGATGCCGAGTACACGATCCATGGGCCAAGCCGCTATTTTGCGAATGCGGGGATGAATGCGGCGAGACAGTGGAAGTTCAAGCCAGCGGAGGTAAACGGGCAGGCGGTGAAGAGCCAGTGGCTACTGAGGTTTGCGTTTACGAAAGAGGCAGGCAGCGTGACGGCGAGGGAAGTGTCACCGTAGTGGTTACTTATTTATCGCGAGCAACGACGAAGTCGGGGACCCAGAGCAGAGCGCGTTTGAATTCAGATTCAGTCAGGCCGGTAATGGCGCGGCGGGCGTTTTCGGCGTATTCGTAGGCCATGTTCATGGCGTAGTCGACGGAGCCGTTGCGGTGGAGGGCGGCGAGAACCTGGTCGTGGGAGACTCGGTGGAAGCTTTCGTCCTGAAGGACGGTGAGGATGGCATCGCGCTCGGCGGGAGTGCCGTTTTCGAGGGCGTGAATGACGGCGATGGTGGCTTTGCCTTCGCGGAGATCGCTGGCGACGGGTTTGCCGAGGACTTCTTCTGAGGCGGTGAGGTCGAGGACGTCATCGACGATCTGGAAGGCGAGGCCGAGATTGCGCCCGTATTCTCCCATGTTTTCTTCATCCGCGGATGAGGCGCCTGCAAGGACGGCGCCGAGGCGCATTGAGACCTCAAAGAGGCAAGCGGTTTTGCGGTAGATGAGGTCGTGGTATTCCTTGGAAGTGACCTGGCGGCCGAGGGTTTCGAGCTGGATCATTTCTCCTTCGACCATTTGCTGGGTGAGGGAGATGAGCAGGTCAAGGACGCGGAAGTTACGCTCCTCAAGGGCGACGCGGAAGGCCTGCATGTAGAGCCAGTCGCCGGCCAGGACACACTTGGGATTGCCCCAGGTGGTGTTGGGCGAGGGGCGACCGCGGCGGGTGTCTGCTGCGTCGATGATGTCGTCGTGAACGAGGGTGGCGGTGTGGACCATTTCGACGACGGCGCCGAGGCGGGTTGCTCCGCGGCCGGTGTAGCCCTGGCTTCGAGCAGAGAGCAG
>CAZWSD010000231.1:0-5780 GCA_964636535.1 uncultured Acidobacterium sp.
ACTTTCGCAGTGATGTATCTGTTGGGATACAGTCTCGACAACCTGTCGCTGATGGCTCTTACGATTTCGACGGGCTTTGTGGTGGATGACGCAATCGTCGTGATGGAAAACATCACCAGGCACCTCGAAGCCGGAATGAAACCAATTGCGGCGGCGATGAAGGGCGCGGAGGAGATAGGGTTCACAATCTTTTCGATCAGCGTTTCCCTGATCGCGGTATTCATCCCGATTTTGCTAATGGGTGGGATTGTGGGGCGCCTTTTCAGGGAATTCGCCGTAACGCTCGCAACAGCAATCGTTATCTCGATGATTGTGTCATTGACCACAACGCCGACGATGTGCGCGCACTTGCTGAAAACACAAAGCAGCGAAAGGCACGGCCGATTATACCGTGCGAACGAGAAAGTATTTGACAGTCTCTTGCTGGGCTATAAGACGTCACTTGAATGGGTGCTTGAAAATCCAGTATTTATGTTGCTCGTCCTCGGAGTGATGATTGCGTTGAATTTTGTGCTCATTGCTCGAATTCCCAAAGGATTTTTCCCGGAGCAGGATACCGGGTTCATTGTGGGTGGCGTGCAGGGGCCACAGGATGCGTCCTTCCCGTTCATGAACTATTCGCTGCTGCAGATTGTTAAGGTCATCAAGTCTGACCCGGCCGTGCAGAGCGTTAATGCATATACGGGCGGACGGGGGAGCACAAACGGCGGTTTTGTTTTTGCTACGCTCAAGCCCCTTAGCGTAAGAAAAATCAGCGCGATGGGAGTAGTTGACCGTTTGCGTCCCAAACTGAATCGCCTGCCTGTTGCTGCCACGTTTCTACAGGCGGCCCAGGACATCAGAATTGGTGGTCGGGCGAGCAATGCCCAGTATCAATATACGATTCAGTCGGACAATGAGGCAGATCTGCAGCATTGGGGTCCGATTCTCAAGGCCCAGATGCAGAAATTGCCGGGACTGGAAGACGTGAATAGTGACCAGCAGGATGGAGGGCTCGCAGAAAACGTTGAGTTCAATCGGATTCTCGCTGCCCGCCTTGGGCAAACTCCGCAGTCTCTGGATCAGGCGCTCTACTCCGCGTTTGGCCAGTCAGAAGTCTCGGTAATCTACAAGCCGCTTAACCAATACTATGTCGTGCTGGAAGTGGCGCCGAAATACTGGCAGTCGCCTGCTGGTTTGAACAGCATCTACTTGAAAACGAACAGCGCTGGCGGCAACGCCACTGCCATGACACCGCTGAGCCAGTTTGCATCGTTTCGCGCCGGAACCACCCCGTTACAGGTCAACCACACCGGGCAGTTCCCATCGGTGACTGTGTCGTTTAACCTCCTGCCGGGTGTATCCCTGAGTCAGGCCACGCGCGAAATCGAGCAGATGGAACAGAGGATTGGCCTTCCCGGCTCGGTGCGCGGATCGTTTTCGGGCACACTCGAAGCATTCCAGAAATCTCTGTCGACCGAGCCCCTGCTCATTGTCACGGCCATCGTCGCCGTCTATATCGTGCTTGGAATCCTCTACGAGAGTCTGATGCATCCCATCACGATTCTCTCCACACTGCCCTCGGCCAGTGTTGGAGCCATGTTGGCGCTCATGCTCTTTCACAAAAGCCTTGACGTCATATCCATCATTGGCATCATCCTGCTCATCGGTATTGTGAAGAAGAATGCGATCATGATGATCGACTTTGCCCTGATGGTGGAACGTCGCGATGGCAAAACTCCGCGAGAGTCGATTTTTGAGGCATCCTTGCTGCGCTTTCGGCCCATCATGATGACGACGATGGCTGCGATTGGCGGGGCCTTGCCGCTTGCTTTTGGTACGGGGATAGGTTCGGAATTGCGGCGGCCCCTCGGTATAACGATTGTTGGCGGGTTGCTGTTGAGCCAGTTGATCACGCTGTACACAACGCCTGTGGTTTACCTTACGCTGGATCGCTTGCGCCTTCGCCTCACCGGAAAGCAGCGCGACACATTTAACCCTGGAGAGCAACCTGCGCTCTAGCGGAGAAAAATAAATGATCTCGAGACTGAAATTCTTCACTCATCGACGCATGCTGGCACTCGGCCTTGCAGCGTGTTCAGGGCTTGTCTCCGGCTGTGCGGTAGGGCCCAGGTATCGTCCTCCGGTTGCTCCCTCACCGCAAGCGAAGAGCTACCAGGAGTCGACGGTCAACTTCAAAAATCAACCCGGCTGGAAGGTCGCCCAACCCGGTCACCCAATGCTCCACGGCAACTGGTGGGAAGTTTTCCATGACGCTCAGCTAAATGGCCTTGAATCGCAGTTGAATATCAACAATCAGAACATCAAGATCTATTTTGAGAATTTCCTGGAAGCCCGAGCGCTGATTGCAGAGGCGCGCGCGGGTTACTGGCCTACGGTTACGACGAGTCCTTCGTGGCAGCGCTCCAAGGCTTCTGGAAATCTGCGCAATACCTTCAACGCAGGTACCGGGGCTTCAACGTCAACGAATTCGGGTCAACAGAGTACCTTGATCACCTTCCCGTTCGATGTCTCGTGGGCTCCGGATCTATGGGGAAAGATCCGTCACGAAGTGCGTTCTGCTGAGTATGGCGCACAGGTGAGTGCGGCCGATCTGGCGAATGAAAAGCTGACCGAGCAGGCCAGTTTGGCCGCGTTCTACTTCCAGTTGCGCGGACAGGATGCATTGATTGACATATTGAAGAAGACGGTTGCAGCAGATCAGAAGGCCTACGAGGTCAACCAGGGATCGTATAGGGCCGGGGTTGGGGATTACATCTCCGTGGTGGAAGCCAAATCAACGTTGGAAAGTGCCCAGGCCCAGCTTACGAATCTTCGCATTGCGCGTGCGCAGTACGAGCACGCTATCGCAGTTCTGGTGGGCAAGGTTCCAACCGATTTTTCCCTGCCGCCCAACCCCGGCTTCTTTTCACCGCCTCCCATTCCAGTGGGCGTTCCTTCCGAACTTCTCGAGCGGCGTCCAGACATCGCAGCAGCCGAGCGTACATTGGCCGAGGCAAACTCGACGATCGGAATTGGTTATGGAGCATTTTTCCCTAGCGTTATACTGAGCGCCGCAGGCGGATTTGAGAGTTCCACGTTTGCGCATTGGTTTGATTGGCCAAGCCGCTTCTGGTCAATCGGTCCCGCGATTTCACAGACGATCTTCAACGGAGGACTCTACCGCGCACAACTCCATCAATACGAGGCTATCTATAACTCCGATCTAGCCGGCTATCGCCAGACCGTATTGACGGCGTTTGAGCAAGTCGAAGATGATTTGGCGGCAACCCGGCTCTATTCACAGCAAATCGAACAACAGAAAGCGGCTCTGCAAGATGCCCAGCACTACTTGCAGCTGGAACAAGTTCGGTATCAGAGCGGAATTGATCCTTATCTGAGCGTAATTACCGCTCAAACTACTGTGCTCTCAGAACAGGAGACCTTGGCGACAATTCAGGTGAATGAAATGACTTCGGCTGTCCAGCTCATTGAGGCGCTCGGCGGTGGATGGGACGGCTCCCAGCTACCCAGTCCGTCGGAGACGGGCGAGAAGCTGCCGCGAGCAGAATATGCGCTTCAGCATTGACCGGGGGATGGCATTCAAGCGGGCTTTGACCTGCAAGATAAACGGGCCTGCACCGAACTTCGGAGTTCGGATTGACCCAATTTCGCGCCCTTCGTATGATGAAGAAGCGACTCCAGCGTAACGCTGAAGCCGGCGGCGTAGCTCAGATGGTTAGAGCGACGGACTCATAACCCGTAGGTCGGTGGTTCGATTCCACCCGCCGCCACCAAATGACTGTCAGTCTGCGGCACCTCCCGATTCCTCTTTGCAAAGAGTATGATTCAAGTAGCGCAGGCTCTGCCGTGCTCTCTCGAATTATGTCGCGAAACTTCAAGCATATTGTTCTCGGCCTGGCGGCCGGTATTGTACTGGTCGTGTTCCTAGGTGGATTCGGCCCAGCAGGCGTAAGCGGTGCACCCACGGCGAACGCCTATAAGCAGATGGGCGTCTACGAGGAAGTGCTGCAGAAGATTCAGGCCGATTACGTCACGGTACCAAATCTGCATGAAGTGACGACCGGCGCCCTGCACGGATTGTTGGATTCGCTTGATTCGGACTCCGCGTATTTGACTCCGACCGAATACAAGGAATATCTCGCGCACGAGAATGACGGCAAAGCCCAGGTAGGTTTGATCGTTTCAGAGCGCGGAGGTTACTCCACCGTAGTTTCGGTGGTTCCAGGCAGTCCTGCGGCCAAAGACGATATTCGAGATGGGGATGTGATTCTCTCGGTCAATGGGCATTCGACCTACGAAATGTCTGTAGCGATGCTGCGCCTTTTGCTACGCGGCAAGCCTGGCTCGGAGGTTCACTTCCAGTTGATTCGCCCTCAGCGCGTGGCACCGTACAAGATCACGCTGACCCGTGTAATTGAAACGGCTCCTCCCATGGAGCTGAAGACCTACAGCGGTGGAAAGATCCTCTACATCAAGCCATTTGCGCTTACGGCATCGCGGGTGGCCCAGATCATTGCGCGGCTGAAGACGATGAAGCAGAACGGCAATTCCAAGGTTCTGCTCGATCTTCGCGACGTGGCGCAGGGGCCTGAGGATGAGGGCGTGAAGCTCGCAAATGCCTTTATTTCTTCAGGAACCTTGGCTTCTCTGCATGGGCAGACTATCCCAACGAAGGTGTTTACGGCGAAAGCCAGTGATTTTGTGACCTCCGCTCCGTTGGTGGTGCTGGTCAACCACGGAACGGCCGGGGCCGCAGAGATCGTGGCGGGAGCCGTACTTGACCGAAAACGAGGCGATGTAGTTGGCGACGTTACTTTTGGTGAAGGCGCACTCGTAAAGACCTTTCAGCTCCCCGATGGAGCAGCGATGATCCTAACTGTAGGCAAATACGAGACGCCATCGGGCACCAAGATTGAAGACTCCTCCGTCACCCCGAATTACCTGGTTAACGAGAGTATTAACCACTATCTGGCAGAAGAGGGTGAACTGCCGAGTAACGAGCAGAAGGGCGCGCAAATCGACGACCAGCTCAATAAGGCGCTCAGTCTGCTTAAAGCACAATCTGCATAAGCAATCTGGAAGGCTCGTGTGAGCCGGCGAAGTCAATGGCAGCCGGTTGCTGCCGGGAGAGGGCCGATTCGGAAGCGAGCGGGCCTTGGTCTTCCGAAGCGGCGAATGAAAGTCGCCGGATCGCTTGCCCTGGCCGTCCTTTTGCTTGTTGCGGTCGTGACTGGTTCCCTGGTCGGGCTATTGCTCGTGGAATCCGTGGATTCGCCTCAGATCTCGGAACTTGAGAACTACCAGCCTCTTGCTACAACCGAAATCTATGATGTGCGCGGTCTTCCGATAGGGTCATATTCGCTGGATCGTCGAACGGTTGTTGGCTACAACGACTTCTCACCCGTTTTGAGAGAGTCGGTTATTGCGATTGAGGACAGGAATTTCGAGAGCCACTGGGGTGTAAACCTCATGCGAGTGGCGGGCGCGGCGTATCACGATCTGCGGTCGGATAGCCGGTCGCAGGGAGCATCGACGCTGACGATGCAGTTGGCGCGGAACCTGTTTTTGAGTGACCGGCGGACATTCTCGCGGAAGGTGAAGGAAGTTCTGCTTTCCCTGCAGATCGAGCATCACTTTACGAAGCGGCAGATCTTTACCCTGTATGCCAACCAGATTTACCTGGGTGGAGGATGTTATGGGTTTGAAGCCGCTTCGGAATACTACTTCTCAAAGCATGCGAGCCAACTGACGCTGCCGGAGGCGGCGACGCTGGCGGC
>CAZWSD010000232.1:0-2306 GCA_964636535.1 uncultured Acidobacterium sp.
AAAAACTATCCAACCTTCCCGCCTGAAATCACCACTCGTGAGACATGCAGGCTAGGCCCAGGACGCAGACCTTGGTGATTCCAGGGCGAGGACGACAACCAAGGATGAAACGCCTTTCCCCACAACCCGAAGGGAGGCGGCCGATTTTCTCCATTGCTGCGTCGGCCGTCGCCGGCAGACAACCGCTACGCGCCGCTCCTTACTCCTTGAACTCAAAAAAATCGGACCCGCCCCGCCCTCTGACGGCAAGCTCCGGATAGTTCTCCCCTGCGAATCCGCGTACTCTGGCAATGTTCAGGAGTCACCCCGAATGCCAGCCACCCGCATCCCGTCCGCCCCGCCCATCCGCCCCGTCTCCGCTCCGGACCCCGAACGCGCCTGGGCCGCCATCCTCGCCCGCGACCCCGCCGCCCGCGACTTCGTCTACGCCGTCGCCTCCACCGGCGTCTTCTGCCGCTCCGGATGCCCCAGCCGCACCCCCGCACGCGAAAACGTCCGCTTCTTCCCCACTCCCGCCGACGCCCGTGCCGCCGGCTTCCGCCCCTGCCGCCGCTGCCGCCCGGACGAACTCCCCTCCGACTCCCGCCTCGCCCAATCCATGGCCGCGTTCCTCGACTGCCACCCCCACCGCCGCGTCCCCCTCGCCGAGCTCGGCCGCCTCGTCCGCCGCAGCCCCTTTACCGCCCAGCGCATCTTCCGCCGCTCCCTCGGCCTCACTCCCAGCCAATACCAGCGCCAGGCACGCGCCGCTGCCCTCCGCAACCAGCTCCACTCCGGCCCCGGCAACGCCACCTGCGCCCTCTACGCCGCCGGATACTCCGCCTCCAGCCGCGCCTATGAGGCCGCTCCCTCCACCCTCGGCATGTCCCCCGGCGACTTCCGCCGCCACGGACGCAACCAGACCATCCACTACTGCACCGGACCCTCCCCGCTCGGAACTCTCCTCATCGCCCGCACCAGCCGCGGCCTCTGCGCCGTCGCCCTCGGCGACCACCCCAAGCCCCTCATCGACGACCTCCGCCACCGCTTCCGCGCCGCCACCCTCGTCAAAGATCCCGCCCTCGCGACCCACATCGCGGATATCGCCGCCGCCCTCCGCGAAAACCCCGCCGCCCTGCTCAATCTGCCCCTCGACCTCCGCGCCACCGCCTTCCAGATGCGCGTCTGGGAAACCCTCCGCCGCATCCCCCCGGGACAGACCCGCACCTACACCCAGGTCGCCGCCCAGATCGGCCAGCCCTCCGCCGTCCGCGCCGTCGCACGCGCCTGCGCCTCCAATCCCGCGGCCCTCCTCGTCCCCTGCCACCGCGTCATCGGCGCCAACGGTTCCCTCACCGGCTACCGCTGGGGCCTCGACCGCAAAATGCAGATCCTCGCCCTCGAATCCCATCCCGCAACCCCCCAAAATCCTCGCCCCGGCCCCGCCCTTAAAAATCCTGTAAAACCTTGATAATCAAACCATTCTCCCCTTCTTTTCAGCCCTATTCCAACCCCGGGCCACCTCCCTTGCCCTCCACCCGCCTCAAAACTGCCCCTGAATCCCCCCACTCATCCCGCAAAATCCACCCGTTCGCTGCTTTCCTCGCCGGCCGCCCGCGTCCGAAATGGTATCGTCTACAAGAAGGGAAAGAACCCCCGCGCCAGCCCGCCTGCCGGTCTGCGTGGCTACAATCAAAACTTATGTCCACTACTTCCATCGCCACTCCGCACCACGTCAAAGATCTCGCCTTGGCCGACCAGGGACGCAAACGCATCGAATGGGCCAATCAGTCCATGCCGGTCCTCCAGAGCATCCGCAAGGATTTCATCAAGAATCAGCCCCTCAAGGGCCTCCGCGTCGCTGCCTGTCTCCACGTCACCACCGAGACCGCCAACCTCATGATCACCCTCCGCGACGGCGGTGCTGACATCGCCCTCTGCGCCTCCAACCCCCTCTCCACACAGGACGACGTCGCCGCCTCGCTGGCCCGCGACTTCAATATCCAAACCTATGCCATCAAGGGCGAGGACAACGACACCTACTACCAGCACATCATGTCCGCCATTGACCACAAGCCCCAAATCACCATGGACGACGGCTGCGATCTGGTCACCATTCTCCACACCAAGCGCCGCGACAGCCTCGAAGGCGTCATCGGCGGCACCGAGGAAACCACCACTGGCGTCATCCGCCTCCACGCCATGGCCAGGGAGCGCGTCCTCAACTTCCCCGTCGTCGCCGTCAACGATGCTCTCACCAAGCACATGTTTGACAACCGCTACGGTACCGGCCAGTCCACTCTCGACGGCATCGTCCGCAGCACCAA
>CAZWSD010000232.1:2406-5774 GCA_964636535.1 uncultured Acidobacterium sp.
CAGACCCGCGACTTCGTCGACGAGTACAACCTCCGCGACGGCCGCAAGGTCTACCTCCTCGGCGAAGGCCGCCTCATCAACCTCGCCGCCGCCGAAGGCCACCCCGCCTCCGTCATGGACATGAGCTTCGCCAACCAGGCCCTTTCCGCCGAGTTCCTGGTCAAAAACCACGCCAGCCTCGAGAAAAAGGTCTACTCCGTTCCCGAGGAACTCGACAAGCGCGTCGCCCGCCTCAAGCTCGAAACCATGGCCATCGGCATCGATCGCCTCACCCCAGAGCAGGAAGAGTACCTCGCCGGTTGGAGCGAAGGCACATAGGGACTCGCCGTCCAGGCACACGCGCCTTCGCCGCAAAAGCCAAAGCAAAAGCCCTGATCCTCTTAATTTTGGATCAGGGCTTTTTTTTACCGAACCTCAACTCCCCGGTGGACGCATCCGGCGAACCAGTGTCACTGCTCGGAAATGTCAAGGTCTCCGGTTATTGAAGTATGGCAGTACACCACGGGAGTGAAATAAGCCGTATCCGGCGGCAACGTTGCATTGGAAATGCTGTTTACAAACAGGGATCGGGGTTGACTATAACCGACGGCGTGCATCCCGATCAGAACCCAGCCGGTAGTGTCATCGCCGCCGAAAGCGCTGATGATATAACCGTCCGCCGCCAATTCCTTGGCTGCCGCGACTACGGTTCCTGCCGTTACCGTCATCGTTTTCACGTCGAAGTTTGTCGGATCGCCCTGCAGGCCGTATGAAATCAGATATACCTCGTCTGGTCCGCCAAACGACACCGCTGTAACCACGCGGCCCTCGGCGCCGTCCTGAGCGGCGGTTGCCTGAATGTCGGCGGGCGAGACAATCTGCAGTTTGTACTCGAAGCCGCTGTATTGGCTAGCCTGAACATAGGCAATCCCGTATTGACCGTCACTGGGTTCCAGAGCCAGCGAGGTGACAACCACGTTGGACGCGGCTATCGATTGCAAATCCGTGCTGAAGTCCGCAAAATTACCACCTCTGTACCACATCGTTAGCCCGGTCATCGGTGGAGGCAGATTATCTACACCAAATTCCCAGGAGCATTCACCCGGAGTGCATACCAGCGACCCTGGTGCGAGATGCAAGGGAGACCCCACTGTGTTGGGCCTCTGCGCCGAAATGCCTGTACCAAAATCCCCTGTGCTCCCCCCACTTTGTCCTAGCCCCGGAATTGTGACCTGCTGCCACAACAGATATCGAAGATCGCCGATTTTGGGGGCTCTCGGTCCCGCAGTCAATACCGCCACCGTGCTGGTGAGCGATCCAAAGCTATTGCTGACGGTAACCTGAAACTTTACTCCCGAGTCGTTAGAGGTGACATTGGGCAGCGTATACGAGGAACTCGTGGCGCCGGGGATCGCGGCGCCGTTTCTCATCCATTGATATTGCAATGGTGCTGTGCCAGCGGCCTGGACAGAGAACGTCGCGGGCCGGTCAATCGGGACATCCTGGCTGGCTGGCTCTGTCTGGATGCCGACGGCTTGGCCTGACTGGCCCGAACCCGGGGAAATGCTCCCGGAACCTGCTCCGCACCCAAATAACCAGAGTGACAGCGAGCCGATTGCAACTGTCGGAAGCACTCCCCACCGAAAACGGCCTGTCCATTTACCTCGCATCAGAAATTTCTCCAAACACAGTTGGTCGATTTGTGCTCCTTATGTCAAGGTTCCTGCCGCTGACAGATTCATTTGCATTTCTTTGTAATGCCCGTAGCGTGGTAGAGGCCACCCCGGCATAACAGCCCGGATAGCCTCTACCCGGCTTAGGGACTATCCGGACGACCCAGCGGTTTGCAAAAAGGGAACTTGGGTTCCTCAATTGCAGCCGTAGTTTCCAGTGGGCACTTGAAAGACAAAGGTATGATATGTGGTGTCTTCGTATAGGCTCACATTCTCATCGCAGCCCGCCGTGCTTGTTTGAAGATCGAGGTTCATCGAATTCCCCGCCCCTTGCGTGCTTCCATCGCTCTGAAAATTTGTCCAGGTCCAGGTATTCGTGGCTGCCAGCCCGATCTTGAATATCGCAAAGCTGTGGGTGACTCCGACGCTGTGGCTTGTGCTCGAACCTTGTGTGAAGTCCGCAGTGTACGAATCCGACTGCGAGTAGGAGACTGGCTGGCTCCCGCTCAGAGTTTCAAACTGGGGATCTATGCCTCCCTTTTCGGCTGGTACGACAACATATCGACAGTTGGATCCATTGGGAATCGTAGTTTGATCGCAGGTGGACACCCCACTCGTGTCCAGTGTCAGCGGGTCGGTCGTCCCTGGGTATGGATTCGCCGCATGGGTAGACGGGTTATAGTTTAAAAGCGCGTCTTGGGTCAGGATCCCACCGAAATCATCCGGTGTACATCCGCATTGGTCGGCGGTTGTGCATTCGCTTGCCTCGTATTCAGAAACATTGAGGTTCTTGCAGATAGATGCCAGCCCAGGCATGTCTGCCTGGCCGCTCGGAGTAGGCCATGTTTGCGGGTTTAGGTGAGAAAACGGAACGCTGGAAGTTCCTGAAGGATTGGACGAGGTCACGCTCCCTGGAATTGGTTCCATAGTTACGGCAGGAACCGCCACTATATCAGCTACTATTTCCGAGACGCCTGATGTGGGCTGCGAGGTTATCGAGAAACTCGTCGGGGTCGAGTTGTCAGCAACTACATTGACTTGTGGGTTAAGCCATACGTCGAAGAGATCAAGATTGTGGTTCTCCACATTCGAGTTACTCAAGTTGTAGCTGGTGCTCATAAGGTTGTTGGAAAACGTGGTTGCTTTGGAGAAGGTCTGGGTAAAAGCTTGGCTGACGGAGGTGCTTTTGGCATACCCCGTACTCGCGGTGGAGCTCAGAACGTTCAAAAACCCCCCAGAGAACGTCAATTGTCGCGAGTTCGTAAAACTGCTGCCGACGGTCGTCGTGGTGCCGTCCGTAGTCGTGTCCCCATAACCTTGAGCGCTTTGATTACCAGGAGGGGCATAGAGGAGAGATACGACCTTGTATGCAGGGGCAAAGTCTTCCGTGGACTGAACTGTCGCGGAACCATATCCGCCGTCCTCGCTCTCAAAATTGATTTGAGCATCGCCAAAATTCGAGGGCAAAGGTATCGGCAGTGATGCAGGCTGCGGACCACTGGACGGGCATCCGTAAGTTCCTCCATTATCTTGAATATATGCTGAGCCAACTCCGTTCAGGGGATACGTAGTGCCGTTATAGTTGTACTGGAACGAGCTGAATTGATATTGACTATATGAATAAGCTCCTTGAGGTCCACAAGGTGCGGTTGATTCGGACACTGTCCAACTGAGAACTCCTCCATCAGCATATGTGCTTTGTTGGAATGTTTGTGC
>CAZWSD010000233.1:0-5771 GCA_964636535.1 uncultured Acidobacterium sp.
CGCCTCGATCAACGTCATTAAGTAGAGGATTTCATGACCGAACCTTCGAGCACTCTGGAAAAAGCTGCAAACAGCTCGGCCCCGCAGGAGACAGATGAAATCTCCCTGCTTGACCTGCTGACAGCCATCGGCCGCAAAAAGCGCATCGTGGCGATCACCGTCGCCACCTTCGTCGTGATTGGGCTGCTCCTCGCATTCCTGCTACCCAAAAAGTACACCGCCGAAACCACCCTGCTGCCGCCGCAGCACCAGAACTCCCTCAGCTCCATGCTCTCTTCCCAGCTCGGCGGGCTGGGAGCCGTTGCATCCCTCGCCGGCGGCGGCCTCGGCCTGAAAAACCCAAACGACATGTACGTCGCCATGTTCCGCAGCCAGACCGTCGAAGATGCCATGATCCGCAAATACGGGCTGATGAAGGAGTATCACGCGAAGCTGCTTTCCATTGCCCGTAAGGATTTCACCAAGAATACCTCCGTCGACGGTTCCACCAAGGACGGCCTCATCCACATCACCGTGACCGACCGCAGCCCGCAGCGCGCTGCCGACCTGGCGAACGGATACGTACAACAATTTCGCGACTTATCCAATCACTTGGCCATCACCGATGCTGCTCAACGCCGCCTCTTCTTTCAGCAACAGATGAAATCGGCAAGAGACAAGCTGACGAATGCCGAAGAAGCCCTCGTTCAAACCGAAGAGAAAAGCGGAATGATCGAGGTAGGAAGCCAGGCCAGGGCTTTGATCGAAACCGGAGCCGAGATCAAGGCGCAGGTCGCGGCCAAGGAAGTGGAAATTCAGGGAATGGAGTCGTTTGCCGCACCCGACAATCCAAACCTGATTCAGGCCAGGAAGGAGCTGACAGCATTGAAATCCCAGCTTGCAAGCCTGGCCGGCGAAGGCGGCAATCCCGGCGACGAGTTGATTCTCCCCAAGGGCAAGCTCCCCGCCGCCGGACTGGAATACCTGCGCAAGTACCGCGATGTCCAGTATTACCAGGCCATCTTTGACATCCTGGCAAAGCAATTTGAAATCGCCAAGCTCGATGAGGCTCGCGAAGGCGCGCTGATCCAGGTCGTCGATCCGGCGATCCCTCCCGACCACAAATCATCCCCCAAGAGAGCCCTGATCTTGGCCGGCTGCCTGGCCGGAGGCCTCTTTCTCGGCATCTTCCTCGCCTTGGCGTCGGCAGGCCTCGAAAATCTCGATCAAAACCCTCAAAGCAGAGCGCAACTCCAGGCGGTAAAAGATGCGTTCCGGCTTCGAAGACCTAAGCGATAAGGCATTCCACCGATTTATCCGATTGCACGCACGTCTCGTGCCCCCTTCCAGCGGGCCCGCCCGCGATCGAGTTTTATCGCCCCCAGACGAGACTTTCCTCGTTCTCTGACCGTCTCATTTATGGTGTTCTTCGATCGCAACTTCGATCAACTCTTGCCATCCTTGAGGTGCCCGTCTCCGGCGATGCGAGTGCACACAACGTGACAGCAACTTTTCAATTCCAGTTGTGTTCAAAAATGCGGGATGTTATCCTAGACATGCGGAAGTACTGTTAAACGCAACAAAATCAATAGCACTTTTTTTTGATTCTAACCCCCAGGTTTCAGTACGTTCTGATCCGTGTAACTCGCGCGTGATCAATCATTGCAACTAGCAGCGGTGGTCCTCCTCTATCCGGTAATACCACCTCTCTTGTACGTTGATTTTCTCCAGTTCAATCCTCTTCTAAGCCTTACGGCCCGCTCGATTCGCGAGCAGCAGGGAATGCATGGATACTGATTTCGCCGGTGACACCTCTTACCGCATGCCCACGAATAAAGCACTTCTCCTTGAAGGCGTCGGTGAACCAGCGTCTAAAATGCAAGGATGGATTGGCTCGGTCGCCCAGATCGACAAAGCTGAAGTCAGCAAATGGACTCTCGCCCGCTTGCGCCGAGCCATTGACTTCACGGTGGCCGCTCTTGCATTGACCGCATTCTCGCCAATTATGGCCGCAGTCGCTCTCGCCGTGCGCCTCACTTCGCCGGGACCGGTTTTATTCAAACAAAAGAGGATGGGGCGGAATGGCTGTGTCTTCACCCTCTACAAGTTTCGGTCCATGCGCACCGCGTCCGATCATTCCAGACCCATCACAGTCACCGGCGACAACAGAATCACCCCCGTTGGCAGTCTTCTGCGCAAATACAAACTCGACGAGTTACCACAATTTTGGAACGTCCTGAAGGGCGAGATGAGCCTGGTTGGACCCAGACCCAAACTCCCCCATCACGAAGGCCTGCATATGCCCTTCCGCCCGGGCATTACCGGCGCCGCGACACTGGCCTTTCGGCGGGAAGAGGAAATGCTCAGCCGCGTACCCCCTGACCATCTCGATGCCTACTACGATCGCTTCGTCAAGCCCCTGAAGGCCAGGATTGACATGGAATACATGCGCACGGCGACATTCAGGAGTGACCTCGATATCCTCATGCTCACAGCCAAAGCCTGCTGCTCCAGACAGGAAACCAAGTATCGCGTCATCCTTCCGGAATTCGACGACATCGTGCAGCCAATCAGATGGCAGGCGACCGGAAAGGACTCCAATCCGGCTTTTCGCTATCCCCTTGCGTAACTCGTCACACGCTGCGGCAAAAGTAATCTGTGACTAACCATCGTCGCCGCACCGTGCCGTCGGCTCAAGTCTTTACTACGCGGATACTGCCCGGTGGCTTTCTCTCTAACAGGAAGCCCTCCAACTACATCAACCTGTTCCCGTACGAACCGAGAACGCCTTAACACCGCTCGCGGCCTTTTCCCACAGCAGAATTGCCGGTAATTGCCCCTCAAGCTGCTATCCTTAAACTAGGAAGACTGAAAAGCGGCTACTCAGGCCGCTTTTTTCGTGTGCTCTTAATAGGGCCAGCCCTTACAGCTCAGGACTGATTCTACAAGACTTACAAGACCAATAGTTTCACAATCCCCATGCAATCGCTCGCCGCTGTGCCATTAGCGCACCTCCCCTTTGGGTCAGGTTTCTTTCCTGCAGGCTCGCCCAGGACATTCCCCCAGAAAATCAACAAGATCTCCACAAAAACAGGGGGACTTGCCTCCGTTTTGCGAGTGATCGATCTCATAAAATCAACCACTTACCCACAAAATGAACGGGGAACGTCAAAGTCTCTTTCCATCCTCGGGAGACCCGTATAAATATACGATTCGAATCGTATAGAGCATATAAAATCGCAGCATTATCTGGCGTTGTAACTAATATGATTCAAAAGACTTACGCGCCTAATGTCCTGTAATGTAATGATTATGAAAGACTTACAGGACGCATATCTTGTCTCCGAAAATCGTAGGGTAAGTCCGCTCCTCACCTTCGTGAAGCTGGAGCCCTTCCCCCTGAAGCGATACAGCTTGATCATTCGCTCTTCCTGACCGGTCCTCCAGGGAACCCCACCAAGGAACCCATTCGAACCACGACGGCATCGGGGAAGCGGCTGCCCCATTGTGCCTGCAACCCTCCTCCATCGGCGCGCCGCCATATCCCGGAACCGCACCGATGATCCCAAATCACCTGCGGCTTAAAAGTCGTGCAATCCCCCGCCGGGAATCGACGCGCGCAACGCGTTCACAACGGCCAACAGATCAATGATTTCCTGGCCAATCGCGCCTGAAACCGGTGGCAGCAATCCAAGCGCTGCCGCGATCATGCCGCCAAGGCTCAGCACAATCCCGCCGATCGCGCTCTCGAGGGCAATTCGGCGCATCCGATTTCCTATGTGCAGAAGCTCGTCCACCCGCGCCAGGGAGGGCTCCAGAATCACAGCTCCCGCGGCTTCCGCCAGGATATCGCTGTTCTGCCCAAAGGCGACGCCCACCGTCGCCGCCAGCATCGCAGGTGCGTCGTTCACGCCGTCGCCCAGAAACAGCGTCGGACGCTTCTCCGTTTCATCACGAACCATCCGGAGCTTGTCCTCCGGCTCAAGACCCGCGTACACTTCCTCGATTCCAACCAACTCCGCCAGGTACCGCACTTCGCTGTCACGATCGCCGGAAAGGATGGTGAGATTTTGTATACGGTGCATTGGAAGCAAATGCCGGATAAACGGCTGACTCTCCGTGCGTGGCCGATCACGAAAACGAATCAGCCCGGCAGGCCGCTCATCCACCAGCACCACGCATTCCATCCCGGGCGCGTCTGCAGGCAGCCGGGCCTGCATCTCGGAGCTGAGCTTGCGGCGGCCCGTTACAAGTATGCTCTTACCCAGGATTTTGCCGCGCAGTCCTTCGCCCGGCTTTTCGCTGATATTCTCCACCGGCGGCAATTCCACGCCTTTCCCCTCGCCGGCCCGCAGAATCGCCGAGGCCAGCGGATGTTTCGAATACTGTTCCAGCGCCCCACTCAGGCGCAAGACCTCCTCGTCTGAGGTCCCGTCCAACCCAATCACCTCGGTAACAGCCGGCTCACCATGCGTCAGCGTACCCGTCTTGTCAAAGAACATGCTCCGTATACGCCCCACCTGCTCCAGTACGACCGGCCTCTTGATCACAATGCCCCGCTTGGCCGCAAGCGATATCGCCCCAATGATGGAGACCGGGATGGCCAGCAGAAGCGGACAGGGCGTCGCAATTACCAGAACAGCAAGGAATCGTTCCGGCTGACCGCTGAAGAGCCATGCCGCCAACGCTACCCCCACCGCCAGGGGCGTGTACCATGCGCCGAGCCGATCGGCCAGTCGGCGAATCTCAGGGGGATTCGCCTCGGCCTCCCGCATCACCTTCATGATGCGCGCGTAACGAGAGTCCATCGCCAGTTTGTCGGCAACGATCGTCATGGCTGCTTCTTCATTCAGCGCCCCGGAGATAACCTGCGAACCAGCCGTCTTCCGGATGCGAAAAGGCTCTCCGGTCAGAAATGACTCGTCCATCGTTCCGGTTCCGGAAATCACCGTACCGTCCACCGGGCAAATCTCATGAGGATAAACCACCAGTTCGTCGCCAACGCGAATCGCGTCCACAACGATATCGGACGTCCGGCCATTGTCGAGACGATGCGCGGTGCTGGGCGTACGTTTCGCAAGAGCCTCTAGCACAGAGGATGCGCGTCGCGTCGCATACCGCTCCAAGGCCTGCCCGCCGGTCAGCATCAGGATGATAATCGCCGCAACCAGCGGCTCATCCACAATGACCGCGGTAAGGATGGAAATACCAGCCAGAAAATCTGCGCCAAATTGTCGATGCCATACTTGGACAACAAGTTCGTACAGCAGCGGCAGTCCGCAGATCGCTATGGCGATCCACAGCGGTACTCCCGGCCAAACCCCGCCCATATGCAACCCAAAGCGCATCACAAGATACGCAATAATCGCCGCAAAGGTCATGCCCACTGCGATACGGTCCCATAATCCCTTCAATTGGTGCACACTCCTGTCAACCGCCCCAACCTATCCCTTCTCGCAAGGGTTATGGGGGAGGAACGGTCACACTATGGATTTGAGAAGTAGTGAAGCGCGCAACCTCACGTGCAAAGTTGCGGACCAGTCAATAGGAGAACTCAAACGGGGAACTCACCGATGTGACAGTCATCACCTTGCTGCCGATCGTTCATCCTGTCAATATCAGCGGCGCCTTCGCCACTATCCTGCCTCTGAGTGCTTCCCCCCGCGCGACTGCATACGTTGCAGGTCGAGCAATATCTTTACTTATTCCAAAATGCTTGACCGCGACAGCAATCCTCGGAGTTCTCCGCAAGATAGCACCGGCACCGGACCGGCGTCTTCTTCACGCATCAG
>CAZWSD010000234.1:0-5741 GCA_964636535.1 uncultured Acidobacterium sp.
CCGGTTCGACATTCGACACGCAGTGTTGTTACAGGAGTTGATCAACCATGTCTACCCGACAGTTTGCCCGCTTCCTCATTGCAGTTCTGACTCTGACGCTTATGCCCCGGCTCAGCGCAGCCGACATGCACTCATTCGTCAAGCCGGGTGCCGTATGGCGCGACACCCAAGGGCATGTCATCGAGGCACATGGCGGAGGCATTATTCACCGCGGCCATACCTGGTATTGGTTCGGCGAAGACCATAGTCCGGAGCTCGATCCAGCAAAGAGATATGTGAACTGCTATTCCTCTCACGATCTGGTGCACTGGAAATATCGCGGCCATGCTCTGATTTTGTCCGACCCGGAGCATCTTGGCCCGCATTGGGTTCTGGAACGCCCCAAGGTCTATTACAGCCCCACGACAAAGAAATTCGTGATGTATATGCATCTGGACAACGCGCGCTACAGTTATGCGCATGTGGGAGTCGCCGAGAGCAGTCACATCACAGGACCGTACCACTTTGTGCGAAGCTTCCAGCCCCTTGGATTGCAGTCCCGTGACATCGGTCAATTTGTCGATAACAACGGCAAGGCATACCTCATTTTTGAGTCCCGTCCGTCAGGCGGCTTTTATGTAGTCCAGCTTTCTCCAAGCAGACTCTCGGTAGAGAAGCCGGCGATAGCCTTTTTTCACATACCACTGGAAGGCGGCGCGCTGGTGCACTATCACGGGCGATATTATGTAATGGGATCACACCTTACAGGCTGGAGCCCAAATCCGAACGTCTATGCATCTGCACCAAAGCTCTCCGGTCCCTGGACAGGCTTTAGAAAGATTGCCCCTGAATCGCCCGACACGTATGGATCGCAATCCACCTTCCTTTTGAAGGTAAAAGGTGCCAGAAAGACAACCGTGATCTTCATGGGGGACATGTGGCGGCCAAGAGCTTTATGGGATTCCCGATACGTCTGGATGCCGCTCGAAATGAAACACGGAAAGATGCTCCTGCCGCCTCCGGCGCCATGGACCATCAACACTAAGACAGGCATGGCACGCATTTACCCCCAACAAAGCAGATAGCCGCTCGGGAGGCGGACACTGTCTGTCAAGACTGAAGTAGGTTTTGAGAATAACGCTTCGACCTTTGTGCGTTGGACGGACAAGATGCGCCTACCCGCCAGGGTGAGTCTTGGAGGGCGATTCAACTGTTTCGATCAAATACTCTCGCGATCATATTGGTCGTCATCTCCATTTCACTACCTGCTCGAGCATCCACTTATTACGTGGATGCCCGGCACGGTGCTGACACCAACAGCGGGGAGACTCCCGGCTCCGCCTGGCGAACCCTCGCGCGCGTAAATGAGTCGACCCTCCTTCCGGGCGATCGAGTGCTTTTTCGTAGCGGCGATGTGTGGCGAGGACAGCTTGTTCCTGATGCGTCGGGGAGTCCGGGGCACCCTATCGTCTTCGGAAGATACGGAAAGGGCGCCTTGCCGCTCATTGCAGCGGGAGGAATGGCGAAGGATGCGGTCCTGCTCTACAACGTGCAGGAGATCGAGATCCATCACCTCGCGATCACAAATCACGGCAAAGGAATCGCGGTTCGACGCGGCGTGGATATTGTGGCCGACAATTATGGCACCGCGCACCACATCGTCATCGACGACTTATATATACACAACGTGAACGGCACCGAGGCACAGAAAGACGATGGAGGTATAGTATTCCAGACCCTTGGCCCAAGGATTCCCAGTCGCTTCGACGATCTGGAGATAGAGCGCAACATTCTTTGGAAGGTTGATCGGTCTGGAATTGTCGGCGAGAGTTCAAACGTGAAGCGGACCCGATGGTTCCCTAGCCTCAACGTCGTGATTGCCGACAACTATGTCGATGACATCGGCGGGGACGGCATCGTGCCTTGGGCCACCGAAGATGCTGTTGTGGACGGGAATGTTGCGCGCGACTGCAATCAGCGCTCACAAGAATACAACGCGGCCATCTGGGAATGGAGTTCTGACTACACTTTGTTCACGATGAATGAGGCGTTCGATACGAGGGGTACGCGCGACGGAGAGGGATTCGATTCAGACTACAACTCGCGCGGCACTTACTTTTACCGGAACTTCAGCCACAACAACGATGGTGGTTTCATGTTGATCTGTACACCGGTAAGGAGGAATGGAGAAGACAATGCAGGAAACACCCATTCCATAATTCTGGAAAACATCAGCCATGATGATAACGGCCTACTCATTAATTTGAGCGGAGCGCACGATGTGCTCGTTGCAAAGAACACGTTCTTCGTAGGACCTGATCACAACGTTCAATTCATCACGAGCGATTGGAATGGATGGTCAACCGATGCTTGGTTTATAGATAATCATTTCTTCGTCCAGGGAACCCTGTCTTTCGGACACAGCGTTAAACGACTGAGTGATGGCTCCTATCACATTGCGCCTGGTTGGGGCGGGGCGTCGAATATCCACTTCGTTGGGAACGGGTACGCTGGCACCGTAATCAACTGGCCGATACATTCCGGACCTGAAAAGATTGGGAACTCGCCCCGCGTTCACATCTCATGGTCGTCAGAGCCAATGTTTAATCCCAGATATCCGCTCAAATATCCAGCCTACTTGGCATCACATCATGCATGGATGGTGAAGCTATTCCAAAAGGAATATCCGCTAACCCGTCTCCGGTCGACGCCAAGTCTTCCGACCTTCAGCTCGCCCGGAGCATAGCGCCGCTCGGATCCACCTCCCTACCTGCAAACGGCAACAGGTGCTCACCCGTTGAAGAACTTCAGCCTGTATAGTTCCCCCTTACCGTTCGAGCCATAGCTCATCGTTAGCCTTTCCGTGCCGACTGTAGACGCAGAATGCGCGTGAGGTCAACAAATCACCTTCACGCGCATTCCCTGGAGTTGATGCTGGCCTGCAAGGTAAGCCAGTTTTACTCTTTGTATTTATTCATACAGCTCAGCCTGATTACCGGCCTTTACCAGGTAATTTTGGCCGACAACTGCATCTGCCGAGGTAGATTGCTTTGCCCCCATACTCCTCTCAGAATGAGACCGAAGGTGGAGTCATTGGTGCTACCGTCGGGATTTTCAGCCCAATTTGGATGATTTAGCACGTTAAATGCATCCACTCGGACTTGCAGTTTGACATTTCTAACAATCGAAAAGTTCTTCGATAGATTGGTGTCGAATTCATTAGACCCGGGGATACGGATACCCGAGAAGACCGTATTTGGCGTTTTTCCATAATTCGGGACCTGCTGGAAATCCGCTCCCTGAGAGCATGTCCCGTGATAACTAAAGGGAAGCTGCTTGAGAACATAGACGCCGTTGCTGTTTTCCTGGTATTGCTCAGCGCATGCAGCAACAACACGGATGAAGCCGGTGCCCGTCTGGATATGCCGGGGGACCCATGCACTATGCAGGTACACCTCGTTTGGATTGTTCGGTATCATCCATGGCGCTCCAGACTGGTAGGTGTACATCCCTGCGAGCTCCCATCCTCCAATGAACGTATCGGCAATGCGGTTCATGTTTCCCATAAATTGGCGCCCGCGGCCGACCGGCAGCATGTAGACGCCCGATATGGTAATGCGATGGGTATGGTCGTTACCATCAATGCTCCGGTAGGGCACGCGATAGGTTGAATCCGTCCATCCACCGGAATCCATCAACTTCGACCAGGTCCAGGTTCCATGCAGGACGAACCCGCCACTCCACCTGTGCATCGCCGTCACCTGGAGCGAGTTGTACCAGGTATGTCCGTCATTCAATTGATACTCCGTAATGTCGCCAAACTCTGGGAACGGGCGGGTGAAGTTAAGCGCATTAATGGTTGACGACGTGTAATAGCTGGTGCCCTGAAAACCATTTATGCCCTGGAATGGATTGGTCACATTGTTGTTGCTGCAATTTTCGATTCGCCCTCCAATCTGCGGGTTACAAGTCGCGTACGCTGCGGCATTCTCGTGGTTGATGTTGTCGCTGCTGTCGCCGTTAAAGAGCTGCGACCCTACATAGGCAACATTGACGATATTGTTCCTCATGAATTCATGCTGAATGCCCACGGAGTAGTTCCAGAAACTCGGTGTTTTGTAGTTCGGATTCAGGAACCACGGACCCTGTCCCAGCATTTCCAGCATTCCAGCCGAAGATCCGGAAGGCTGGATAACAGAGGAATAGGGGTTGGAGATGGGATTCGCGAGGTTGGGATAGGTGCAGCCCGGATGAGTGGGGTCGCATGCCTGGTACTGGGTTGTAGCGCTATAGCCGAAAGTGGATGGGGCATTCTGCGGAGCCCGCATCGACTCACCGAATCCAGCGCGCAGCACAGTCTTATTATGGATCGCGTAGGCAAAGCCTACACGCGGTTGAATGTTGGTCAGATCGAGTTTATATGGTGCGCGCGGCGCTCCATTCACCCCGAGATACTGAACTCCGCCGAGAATCTGGCTGTAGCCGGGAACGGTAACTTCACCATTGATCGGATTGACCGCCGTTGTGCTAAATGCATAATTCCCACGGTTGTGACGCTCCGTTGCCGCGGGCATGAAATCCCAGCGGATGCCGAGGTTCAGCGTCAGTTTCCGGGTTACTTTCCAATCATCCTGAACATAGGGTGCCCAATAGTGGGACGACCAGAAAGTTGACACGTTGATGGTGTTGCTTCCGGATGTGGGATTGCCGAGAAGCAGGGACGCAATGGAATTTCCGCTTGCCGGATCCCATGACCCGCAGCTTCCGCAGTTGAACTGGGTCCAGGTGCGATCGATCCAGAAGTTGTTTCCGCCGCTTATAAGATCGTGCGCGAGCTGCATGAAGCGCGCATCCAGACCGAAATCAAAGGTCTGCCTGCCCTTCACCCAGGTGAGAGACGGAAAGATCGCGAGCTGATTGCTGACGCTCTGGCCGTTGCTGTCCGTGCCCATGCCGGCAAATTCACTGATATTGAGGTAGGGGAATTCTGTGGCTGCAGAAGTTCCCATCGCTGCAACCTGTTCCTTAGTCCAACCAAGTTGCGTTGGATCGAACGCAGGCCCATTTACACTGTAGTCGGCTCTCACATTAACGTTTGCGCGGAAGTTGGCCACCAGATTAGGTGTGAAGATATGCGTCTCTTCCACGGTGAAGGTATTGCTGCGTTCTCCGTGCGGCAGTTGACCTTGTTGTTCGGGTCCGGTAAAGCCGTCATAGCTACGGTGTTCTTCCCTTTCCCAATATGCGTAAAGGATACTGAACCGATCTTTTGCGGATAAATTCTCGTTCCACTTTCCGAGCACATTCCGGTAGGTATCCGTGTCGTTTCCTGGAACTGTGTAATTGTTCGCGAAGGGATTACTTCCGGCTGGAGGCGTCGTGTTCGGGCTGGGGTAGAGCGATATGATCTTCTCGGCCATCGGGTTGATGCGAGATGCCGGAATGATGTTTGGTGCGGATGTGGGATCTATGGGGTCATTTGGGCCGAATGGCGTGCGGATCCACTGCCCGTTGGCGCTTTGCTTGATGGAGAGCGGATCGTAAAGCGTGATCGGAGAGTAGCCGGATCCATTCCAATAGACGAGATTGGAAAAGTCTCCGGTCTTCCACTGAGGGCTAGGAACCGATTCGGTAATCGTATTCGGTTCCACCTCGAAGAAGTTTTGGTAGGCCACAGTAAAGAAAGACCTGTTTCTTCCGTTGTAAAGCTTTGGCAGGATGACGGGTCCACCCAGCGACCCGCCCCATTGATTCCACTTCAT
>CAZWSD010000235.1:0-5740 GCA_964636535.1 uncultured Acidobacterium sp.
GCAACGCGAGCGCGGCGTGCCGCGTCGAGAAGGCGCGAGAGCGGTTCCTCGATGGGTTCCATGGAGAGGCGGAAGGTGCCGTAGTGCATGGGGATCATGCGCTCGGCGGAGAGATCGAGAAATGCCTGCAGGGCGTCTTCCGGCGTGGTGTGGAGGCTTCGGAACAGGTCAGGGTTGTAGGCGCCGATGGGCAGTAGCGCGACGCTAGGCCGGAGGCGTGCGATCTCCTGGAATCCTGAGAAGTAGGCGGTATCGCCGGAGTGATAGAGGGAATGGCGACCCGACTGAAGGACGTAGCCACCGTATCCGCGGTGATCGTCGTGGAAGAAGCGATTTCCGGCGTGCTGGGAAGGAGTCATGACGACCCGCAAGTTGGCGGAGGTGAACTGCTGCCACCAGCGCATGGTATGGACTCTTTGGAAGCCGAGGTGCGAGACCAGTTCGTCGACGCCTTCAGGGACGATGATCTCCGGCGTGGCGCCGCGCAGCGCGCGAGTGTGTTCGATGACGGCGCGCAGCGAGGGCAGGCTGAGATGGTCCATGTGGGCGTGGGTCTGAAGGACGAAGTCGATGGGGGGCAGTTCCTGGACTTCGACGCCTGGTCTGCGGACGCGTCGCAGGACGATGAGCCATTTGGCGAAGACGGGGTCAATGAGGATGTTCTTGCCGGCGAGTTGGATAAGGAAAGACGCGTGGCCGATGAAGGTGACGCCCAATTCGCCGGGGCGAGCGAGCTTGGGTTTTTGGGGTTCCCCGGCGAGAGGTTCCAGCGCCAGACGCGCTGTTTCCCAAGCAAATTTCGTTCTGCCTGCGATTCCTCTGCTCAATCCGTGCCTCGATCCTTGGTGATGGTCCCGAACAACCTGCTGTGAACTTTCTGAAATGATCGCAACGGGAGTTTAAGGCGTTGCTAATAGATTAGATGAAATGGTTTGCAATAAAGGATCATGCCAGAGGGGAAAGCGATGCACAAGGTGACGATGGAGACGCGGAAGAAGCGGGAAATACTGGATATAGCGGGCGGAATCGGCAGATTTCTGGAACAGAGGGCGCAAAGTGGGCAGGGAATCTGCGTTGTGAATGTTCCGCACACGACGGCTGCTCTGGCGACGGCGGACCTGGATCCAGGGACGGATTTGGACATGCTGGATGCGTTTGAGGCGATGGTTCCGCAACTGAGGTACCGGCATCCGCACAATCGGAAGCACGTGCCGGATCATATTTTGTTAACGATGATTGGTACCGGGCTGAGCCTGCAGTACGAAGATGGGAAGCTTCTTCCGGGCACGTGGCAAGGGGTGGTTCTGGTGGAACTGGATGGCCCGCGGCGGCGCGAGGTGGTGTGTGCTGCCGTGGTGGTGAAAGAGTAACAGCCACGGATGCTGATGGCCGACGAGTGCTGGTTGGCCGAATCCGAGTGCCTGCAACCTTGATTGTCGATAGCGGATTTCGGACGACGGATCTGCACTTCGAGGCGGAGCGCTGTGGAGAGATGGGCATTGACCGGATGGTGAAGGATCTACGAATTCACAGAATGTTTGCAATTCGGATTCTCTGATAGGGTAGGCTTTTTCGTGAAGAACAGGTAAAAGCTTTAAGAAACGGCCCAGCCTCAGATATGGAAGAGAACCGTTCGAATCAAACGATATTCGTGCTGGAAGACGATACGGATATCGCACGCCTTGTGCAGCACAACCTGCAGTCGGCCGGATATTCGGTTCGACTGTTCGGCACGCCGACAAACCTGCTGAGCGATGCGGAGCGGCAGCCGCCGGCGCTGTTTCTGCTGGATATCATGGTTCCGGGCGGAGATGGACTGGATGTGTGCCGCCGGTTGAGGAATCACGCGGCTCTGAGCAGCATTCCGATCATTTTTGTGACGGCGCGGGCCGGCGAGAATGACCGCGTGCTGGGCCTGGAACTGGGCGCGGATGATTACATCACGAAGCCATTTGCTCCGCGGGAATTGCTGGCGCGCGTGAAGGCCGTGCTGCGGCGTTTTGAGCGGCCAACCACGCCTTCGGTAATCAGCTTTGAGGATGTGATGATCGATGCGAGCGCGATGCAGCTGAAGGTGCGTGGGGAGATTACGACGACGACGGCGACGGAGTTCCGGCTGCTGGATTACCTGGCGCGGCATCCGGGGAGGGTATTCAGCCGCGACCATCTGCTGGACGCGGTATGGGGTGACGCGCGGTTTGTGACGCCGCGGTCGGTGGACGTTTATGTGCGGCGCATCCGTGAGAAGATTGAGACGGACCCGGAGAATCCGCGATATTTGAAGACGGTGCGCGGGGCGGGATACCGATTCGAGGTGCCCAAGCAGGGCTAGAGCCGCGTTTGACAGGCCGAGTTTTCAGTAAGGTTCTGATCGCACTTCTGCTGATTCTCAGCATCGGGACGATTGCGCTCGATTTCACGCTTCGTACCGTGGCGGGTGGGCAAATGGTGCGTGTGGCGGGGGAATCCCTGAGCCGAGAGGCAGCCTTGATTGCGCAGCAGGCCCAGACCGGGACTGGAGACGGGGCTGCGGCTTTTGTGCGGCGGGAGGCCTTGGTCACGGGAATGGATGTTGCACTGCTGGACAGGCAGGGGCATTTGCAGGCGGCGAGCAGTGGGTTGGGGAACTCCGGATCGGCGATCAAGGTTTGGACCGGGCGTGCACTTGAGGTCGTGCTTTCGGGGAAGAGCCGGCAGGCGTTTGAGGCTTCTGGCGGAAGACTTTATGCGACAGCGCGGTCCGGGAGCGTCGTGGTTCAGCTAAGCCGGAGCCTGGGTGGATTGCAGGCTGCGCTGAACAGGCTTCGGAGCTATCTTCTGCTGGGATTCTTGCTGGCGGTGGCGCTGAGCGTAGTGGCGGCAGCCTATTTATCTCGCATGATGACGCGGCGTGCGAAGCGAGTGATTGTGTTTGCGAACCATCTGGGTGGTGGTGAGCTCGGCGTGCGGATGGATGAGGCAGAGCTGGAGGCAATGCCTGAGCTTGCCCAGTCTTTGAACGCCGCGGCGAGCCGCCTGGAGCGGAGTTTCAAGGGCCTGGAGACAAAGCAGCGGGAACTGACCGCGATGATCGACAGCATGCAGGAAGCAGTAGTTGCAGTAGATCCTGATGGTCTGGTGAGCTGGTCAAACGCGGTGATGCAGCGGATTGCGGCCGGCGCGGTGCGAGAGGGGCGAGCGCTGGTGCAAACGATTCGCGATCCCGATGTGCTGACCTACGTTGAAGAAGCACTGAAGCAAAGGGAGATACGCAGTGGGAAGGCGCGAACGATGGTTCCGGGGCGGATATTTGAGGTGAACGTGGCTCCGACTCCGGGCGAAGGGGCGGTCGCAGTATTGCATGACGTGACGGAGATTGAGCGGGCCGAGACGATGCGGCGGGATTTTATTGCGAACGTGTCTCACGAAATGAGGACGCCGCTGACGTCGATCACGGGCTATGTCGAGACGCTGCTGGATACGACGGAAGGTCTTCCGGAACATGTGCGGGAATTCCTGGGAATCATCTTGAAGAATGCGAACAGAATGAACCGTTTGACCGAGGATCTGCTGGCGCTGGCGAATGTGGAGTCCGGGGAGTACCGGCTGAAGATGCAGATGATTCCGGCGTCGGTACTGATGACGGAGACGCTTGAGTCGCTGGGCGGAATGCTGGTGGATTCCGGCATAGAGGTGGAGGTGCGCGAGTCGGTGGATGCCCCGGTTGTCGTTGACGTGGATGCGATGACGCAGGTTTTCGGGAACCTGATCGAGAACGCAATGAAGTACGCGAACTTGGGCAAGCGGGTGGTGGTTGGGGTGAGGGATTCGGCCGACGGAGTGGAGTTTTACGTGCAGGATTTTGGGCCGGGCATTGCGTCGGAGCACCAGGAGCGAATCTTTGAGCGGTTTTACCGGGTGGACAAGGCAAGGTCGCGGGAGTCCGGTGGTACGGGGCTGGGACTGGCGATTGCGAAGCACATTGTGCGAGCGCATGGAGGGACGATCCGGGTAGAAAGTGAGCTGGGATCTGGTGCGAGATTCATTTTTTTCCTGCCCGCGGCCAGCGATGGCGGTGAGAGTGAGGATTAGGAACTGTCGGGCGACGGACCCGAGAGAGGACCCTTGGAGGACGGGCCGGCGAGAGACGGATGAATGGCGAATGAGGGAGTGAATTCACTCGATTTTATCCAGATTTCAAATGGACCATTTATCGTTAAAGGGTTACGTTCCTCGATGGGGTTATGGATGGTGCGCGGATGCGCAAGAACTTTGCAGTGTTTGGCGGGCCGGTTACATGCGTGTTTGTAGTATGGAAATGATGAGCACGGCCTGTGAAAGGGGCGAGACAGCGTGGGTGTAGGCATAGCAGTTCAGGATTTGAATGCCTGGTATGGCGCAAATCACACGTTGCACGACATTACGCTGAATATTCCAGCGAACCAGTGCACGGCGTTGATCGGCCCATCAGGCTGTGGAAAATCCACATTTGTGCGTTGCCTGAACCGGATGCATGAGACGACACCCGGCGCGCGTGTGACGGGCACGGTGCGGATTGGGGATGTGGATGTGTATAACGGTTCGTCCCCGGTGGCGATTCGCCGTCGAATCGGAATGGTGTTTCAGCGTCCGAATCCGTTCCCGACGATGTCGATTTACGACAATGTTTCGGCGGGGCTGAGGCTGAACGGCTTCAAGAACAGGCGGGCGCTGGACGAGGTTGTGGAACGCTCATTGAAGCAGGCCGCGCTGTGGGACGAAGTGAAGAACGATCTGAAGAAGAAGTCCGGCGCGAGCCTTTCCGGCGGGCAGCAGCAGCGGTTGTGCATCGCGCGCGCGCTGGCGGTGGATCCGGAAGTGATGTTGATGGACGAGCCGGCATCGGCGCTGGATCCGGTTTCGACATCCAAAATTGAAGATCTGATTTTTGAGCTGAAGTCGCAGTACACGATCGTGATAGTGACGCACAACATGCAGCAGGCGGCGCGCGTGGCCGAGCGGACGGGCTTCTTTTTGAATGGCAGACTTGTCGAGTTTGATTCAACTCACAAGATATTCACAAACCCGAGCGACAAGAGGACGGAAGATTACATTACGGGCAGGTTTGGATAATGCGTCTTCGATTTCACCGCAGTCTGGATGATTTGAACGAAAAGCTGCTCGTGATGGCGGGCATGGCCGAGCAGGCGATTCAGCGCGCGGTTGAGGCGTACCGGGTGCGCGACCTGTCGATCTGCGACATGGTGGACCGGGGGGAAGTGTCGATCAACCGGATTGAACGGGAGATTGACCAGATGGCGCTGGATCTTCTGGCGATGGAGCAGCCGATGGCGATCGACCTGCGGTTTACGCTGGCGGTGATAAAGATCAACGCAGACCTGGAGCGGGTGGGTGACTCGGCGCGCAATATATCAGACCGCGTGCGCGACCTGCAGCAATTGCCCCAGGCCGAGGTCCCGGTGGATATTCCGAAGATGGGAAGCCTTGCGACGGGGATGATTCGGAAGGCGATCCAGGCGTTTATCGAGGCTGACGCAGACATGGCCGAGAGCGTTCTGACCATGGATGACAGCGTGGACAAGCTGAATGGCAATGCACATATGACGGTGCTGACGCTGATGAAGGAGAAGCCTGAATTTACGGCGCAGGCGCTGCACGTGCTGATGATTTCGCGGAGCCTGGAGCGGGTTGCCGATCATGCGACGAACGTGGCCGAGGACGTGATTTTTTGGGTGCGTGGCGCCGACGTGCGGCACCATGT
>CAZWSD010000236.1:0-5739 GCA_964636535.1 uncultured Acidobacterium sp.
AGGTCCACCACCGCCGGAACTCCGGTGAAATCCTGCATCAGCACCCGCGCAGGCATATATGCAATCTCCCGCGAGGGCTCCGCCTTCGCGTCCCACTTCGCCAGAAACTCAATGTCTTCGGCCGTCACCCGGCTTCCATCTTCATGCCGCAGCAGGTTTTCCAGCAGCACTCGCAAACTGTAGGGCAGCCGCGACAGCTTTACGCCCTTCTGCTCCAGAGCGCTGAGCTTGAAAATTTCATAGGTCTTGTGAGCGGTTTGCATTTCCGAACGGCTGCCAAAGCTGTCGGCCTTTTTCCCAGAATTCGACATGGGTCATCCTTCCTCTACGGTTGGGGATTCTGCAGTTTCTTGAATTCGGATCTTTCGATCTCTTGTGCGACGACGTCTTAATATGCAGCCAGGCGCCCGCGGTCGTGGCGTCCACGACGAAAGCGCTTTGGGTAGATTGGGCGCGGACTTCGCATCGATCTGACCCTATTTTATCCCCTGCCTGCGCGAACCCGCTCCCCCATCCGTACCCGCCGTTCCCACACTCCTGTTAATCTGACCCAACACCACCCCACAAGGAGCCGTAACGAGCCCTATGACCCACTCTGCCGTACCCTTCCTCGGCCACATTGAAGCCAAAATCGACGCCAGACACCTGCTTCAGCACCCCTTCTACCAGGCCTGGTCCCGCGGCGAGCTCACCCTCGACGCGCTCCGCGATTACGCCGCCCAGTATTACCAGCACGTCGCCGCCTTCCCCACCTATCTCTCCGCCGTCCACGCGCAGACTGAAGACCAATCCGTCCGCAAGCACCTGCTCGCCAACCTCATCGACGAGGAAGCCGGTTCCCCCAACCATCCCGAGCTCTGGCTTCAGTTCGCCGAAAGCCTCGGCCTCACCCGCGATCAGGTCGAGTCCGCCGAACCTTGGACCTCCACCTGCTCTCTCATCGACGGATTCCGCTCCGCCTGCCGCAATCACGGCACCGCCGCCGGCGTCGCCGCGCTCTACGCCTACGAAAGCCAGATCCCTGCCGTGTCAAAAAAGAAGATCGAAGGCCTGCGCGACTTCTACGGATTCAAAACCGAAGACGGCTACCGCTACTTCACCGTGCACATTGAGGCCGACCGCGAACACTCTGCCACCGAGCGCGCTCTCCTCCTGCAGCTCATCCAACCATCCGAAGAACCGGCCTGCAACCACGCCGTCGACACCGTCCTCGACGGCCTCTACGGCCTGCTCTCGGAGGTCTGCCATCGCCACAACATCCCCGCCCACTGCTAACTGATAATGTGGGTCCTGCACCACCCCACAGGTGCAGGACCCACCCAGCACTCACTCCATTCCCATGCAGCCTCCCCCGCTGCGACAGCATCTTCAGCACCAGCCAATCCAGACTTCCCCATAAGTCGTACCTCGCCACTCTCGCCCATCGATCTCCCGCTATCGCGAGCTACAAGCCGGGACGTAGAGGGATGTCAAAACAAACCCCGCCCCACCTTTCCCGAAACTCCCCTTTCAGCCCGAAATCCGCCCTCGCGCGGTGCCCTCCACCGCTCTTACCCGATTCCCTTATTTGCTATAAAATTAGGAAAGTCTTCCCGCAAGTGGGGCTATAGCTCAGCTGGGAGAGCGCCTCGTTCGCAACGAGGAGGTCGGCGGTTCGATCCCGCCTAGCTCCACCAAATTCCCCCGCCAAATTTCACCCCACCCCGCCAGTGCCGCGCCGTCCGCTCTCCCGCTTGACCCAAAAAGAAAATAGCCCGGCCCGGTTCCCCATCGGGAAAACCCAGGCCAGGCAAGGGAGGAACAACACTGTTTCAGGGGCCGCGCTTCGTCCGTCACACGGCCCGTCTCACTACTTCTTCGCCGGATGTAACTCCGCCATCTTCAACTGCACATGCCAGGTCACAGATTTGCCGGGCTTCAGCAGATACATGCCCGTATTCATCCCGTGCCACTCCTTGCCAAACGGATCGTTATAGTTGAACTGCTCTTCCACCACCACGAACTTCGCCTTCGGCGGCGAGTACACCTGCACCGTTTGGATCGCCGGCGAAAGCCCAATCTCGCTGATCTTGTAATTGGAAGCAGGATCCGACACAGAAACCGTCAGCTTGCCGTTCTTCCACAGCAGATGTGACCAGTTGTCGTCCAGGTAGCCCTCCTTCATCGGCGTACCCTGCGGGGCCAGAAAATCCCACCGCGTTCCTTTCACGGGCATGAATTTGCCCGTCGGGAGTTCAACCGGGTAGCTGTTCACAAGAGCACGCATCGTCCCCGGCACGTACAACAACGTCTGCGCATGCTTCCCGCTGGGAATCCGCAGGTACGGATGCCAGTCCATCGAGATCGGCTCAGCCGTCTTGCCCACATTCTTCGCCGTCACCTGCACATCGATTGTGTCTGTTTCCAGCGCGATCCTGAAGTGCAGATCCGTCTTCGAAATCCACTGCCCATGGAACGCGTCCGGCATATCCGCCGTCAGCACCTGCCCGTCCGGCGTGTTCTCAACCTGCACGTTGCTCGCGTTCTCTTTCAGAATCAACCCGTGCATTGCCTGCAGGTCTTCCGTTGGGTGCACGTTGTTGTGCCAGTTCGCCGGCAACACCAGCTTGTGCCCATGCCAGTACGCGGTGATTGTCTTACCATCCGGTGAAACCTTCCCGAAGATCCGATTCGGATACGGAATCGGGAATGCGCCGCCAAACGCAAAACTGTCGTTCCCGTAAGCATCGCTCGCCGTCCCGTAGTACTGCGTGTTCGCAACTGCCAGCGTCGGCGCATGCAGCACGTGGAACTTGCCCAGCCCAGGGAAATATCCCGTGATCTGGAACGTATTCATCCCGCGCCCCGGCAAAATCGTCATGCCCAGAAACTGCGGACCATCACCCGTCTGCTTCCGCTTCAGGTGAACCACCGGCATCCCATTGATGTCCGCCGGCTCAGCCGTTGAACTGCTGTTCGCAGCCGTCGTCGTGGCGGTGGTTGTGGGTGCCTTCTTGCAGCCCGTCACTACCAGCAGCAGAGCGGGCGCTAACCAAAACAATCTTCGAGAACGCAACATATCAAACCTCATCCGGCAAATTCTCTTCCTGACTTCAAAATCGCTCGCCTTTCGGCGTGCCTATCTTACGCCGTCACCCGGTGATACAGCCGGTTCCACTGCTCGCGAATATCCGGGAACGCCCGGAAACGCACCGGCGCCACCGCCGAATCCACCTTCCAGCTCCGCGCGTCCGAGCCCTCCTGCTTCGCAGCCAGCAGTTGCGCCCGCGTAAATTTACTCTCCGGCGCGTTGATCGCAAACAGCGTTAGCGCCCCGCGCATCAGCGCCACCGTATCCGGATGCTGCGCGTCCACCGCCTCCAGGTGCAGAGGCTGGTCAATCGTGTACTCGATCACGTCCCCGCTCTTCCACTCCCGGCGCAGCTCCACAAACTCGCCCGGACGCACATCCTCGCTCTCCCGCTTGCCGTTCACCGCAACTTCCGTGTTCTTGCCCGCCCACTGCGGCACCCTCAGCCCAACCGTAAACGTCTGCGGGCTCTCGCCCCACACCTGCAGTGCCACGTCGTTCGAGTACGGATACTCGGTTCGCTGCTCGATCCGGAACCGCGTCCCTTTCTGCTGGAACTTCACCCGCGACGGCACAAACAAATTCACATACACGCCCTGCGGCGAATAAAAATACGAGCTGATCCCATAATCGGCCGTCACCTGGGGAAACGTCCCCGAACAGCACGGACATTGCTCCTGGTAGTACGCCTTCTGCGCAAAGTGGTTGTTGTAGTCCGAGTAGTAAAAGCTGAATCCGCCCTCCACAATCGGCTTCTCACCCATCGTCGCGTTATAAAACACGCGCTCCAGGCTGTCTCCCCAGCTGCTCTGCCCCGTAATCCGCATCAGGTACCGCACAATCTTCGCATGCCCGTACGATCCACATCCCGTCTCAAAGCTCGCCCGCGTAAAGTCCAGACTCTTGCCCAGCGTCCCGCTGCCCACAGCCACAAGCGTCTCGTTCGGCCCCCATCCGCCCGTCGCAAAACTCTGCTCCAGCACAAACTTCATGCCGTTCTCGGCCGCGCGCAGGTGCTTCTCGCTGCCCAGCACCAGGTAGGCCTGCGACGCCGAACTGAACGCATTCACATGGCTGTACGCATGCTTGCCGGCCAGCACGTTCTCGCCCGCCGCCAGCGGATCAAAATACTGCTTGTCGAGCAAAAACCGCTGCGCCAGCTCCAGGTACCGCTTATCCCCTGAGCGCTTGTACGCCAGAAAAAAATTCTCCGGCAGCGTATAGCTCTCGTCCCACGTATATGCAACGTTTGGATGCGGCATCGCTCGCTGCTCCGCCCGCGTCTCCGCATGCGGAGGAAGATGCGGCATCACCGCATCCACCGCGCGCGACAGCGCCGGCAGCGCCGCCGGATCCTTCGCAAACTGGTGCGCGTCAATCAGCCCGCAGTTGATCTTGTCGAATGTGTAGCAGGGCAGCGGATAGTTGTCATAAAACTTTGATGTAATCGTCTCCGCGTAGCCGCGCACCAGGCGGAAAATCTTCGCCTGCGTCGGCTTGTCGCCCGTCGCCGCATAGGCGCGCGCCAGCGCTGACACATACTGCCCAAACGAGTGCCCCGGAATATAACCCGTCATGTTATTCGGCGGATCAAACTCATCCGACCAGCTGTACCACCCGCCCATCTCCTCGCCCGGCGCCGGCAACCCCGCCTTCTGCCGGAAAGGCTTCAACAGCGAATCCTCATCCAGCCCCAGGAAAAACGCATGGTTCGCCTCAAACTGCTCCTTCATCCGACCGTCCAGCAGTTCCACCGCGCTGTAAGGAAACTGGTTCAGCTTCACCGGCGCCTCATGCCCGCTCGCCGCGGCCTGTGCCAGCGCCCTCGGAACCGCCGCGCCCGCCGCCGCCACAGCCGCCGTCCCCTTCACAAACGTTCTCCGAGTCACGTCTTCCATCGCTCCCCCTCGCACGGCTTCGCGGCGCCGCGTCCCATCAACTCCAGCATGGTGCTGGAAACCTGCTCCTTCTGCGCATCGCATGGCCACGCTAATCCACACAACTGCGCGCAAATTCCCCCGCCACAGGTCCGGTAAATGTTTACCAGCCGCTGATCTCCCCTGTCAATCCATACAGCTCTCTACCTTTTGGACAGCATTCAGCCCCAAATGTCCGTCGGTTACCCAGCTTTTCTCGCGGCATCGCTCCGCGCCCTTTCCGGCTTCCCGTTAAGTTCTGCTCCTGCACCGCGAACGCGTATCCCAGGATCGCCTCTCCCCACCTCCGGCCAGGACTCCAGTACCATCATCTGCAACCATGCACACCGCCGAATCCGAGTTGCCATTCCCGAATCCCGCCCACTCCAGCCACCGCATGCGCTGGAGCATCGCCATCCTCCTCGGCATCGGCATCCTCATCAACTATTTCGACCGCGTCAACCTCTCCGTCACCCACTCCGGCCTCCGGCACTCCTTCGGAATCAATGACGTCGTCTACGGCTACCTCCTCTCCGCCTACAACATCCCTTACATGCTCTGCCAGCTCCCCATGGGCGCGCTCCTTGATCGCTTTGGCGTCAAACCCATCAGCCGCATCGGCGCATTCCTTTGGAGCGTCGCCTCATTCGCCGCGGGCGCCGCCTACAGCCTTCCAACCCTCTTCTCCGCGCGCCTGCTCCTCGGCGTCGGAGAAGCCCCTTTCTTCCCCGCCAACGCCAAGGCCATCGGCCG
>CAZWSD010000237.1:0-1773 GCA_964636535.1 uncultured Acidobacterium sp.
CTACCGCCTGCGCCGACCGGGCGACGAGAGTTCACTGTTGGTAATGGTGCGTTCGAGTCAGGCGATGCCGAGTATCTGTATCAGATGATCCGTCTAATGAGGCCAAAGAGGTTCTTCGAGGTTGGTAGCGGAAATTCCACATTAATGGCATTGAGGGCTCTTCGCAAAACGAAAGAGGAGGATGCTTCATACCAGTGTGAACACCTCTGTATTGAGCCCTACGAGGTGCCGTGGCTTGAGACTATGGGCGTATCGGTTATCCGAAAAAGGGTTGAGGAAATTGAGCTATCGCTGTTCAAAGAATTGGATCGCAATGACATTCTATTTATTGACTCTTCGCATGTTATCAGGCCCCAAGGCGACGTATTGTTTGAGATCTTGGAATTGCTTCCCAATCTGAAGGGTGGTGTGATAGTTCACATCCACGATATCTTTTCTCCGCGAAACTATCTGAAGGATTGGATTGTTGACGAAGTTAGGCTGTGGAACGAGCAGTACCTAGTGGAAGCTTTCCTGTCCAATAATGCTCAGTGGAAGATTATCGGAGCCTTAAATTACCTGTATCACCACCATTATGATAGGCTCAAACTCGTGACACCGTACCTGGGGTCTGACCGCGAACCCGGCTCATTGTATATTCAGAAGGTGCGCTGCTGACGGGCGGGAGGACGCTCTCGTAAAGCTGAGCGCTTGGTCTAGGCGAGGCCAAGGGTGGTCTGAATCGCCAGCCGTTGGCAGCCTAGTGGTTAATGGCTACGGAGCTCGACGGGGCGTTTTTAGAGAGGGGCCTGAAGGGAAGTCTTCTATAGATTCCCGTCAACAGCGATTTCATGCGAGCCAAAGATCCAATGGAATTAAAGCCACTTGTCAGTGTCGTAACCCCATCATTTAACCAGGCGCAATTCATTGAAGAGACGTTGCGTTCAGTTGAGTTACAGCGCTACCGTCCAATTCACCAGATTGTGATCGATGGCGGCTCAACCGATGGCACCGTGGAGTTGCTGCGGCGTTGGGAAGCCGAGGACCACGGCCAGCACTACACATTCGAGTGGATTTCGGAGCCGGACCGAGGGCATGCCGATGCCTTGAATAAGGGATTCGATCGTGCTCGGGGCGAAGTGGTAGGTTGGCTTAATTCAGACGACGTCTATTTTGACCGGGAAGCGGTTGGGAGCTCAGTTGCAGCTTTTCAATCCCATCCGGAGGCCGGAGCAGTTTTTGGTGATGTGGCCCTGATTTCAGAAAACAGCGGCCTGCAAATGGTTCTCTGCTATCCGGATTTCATTTACGAGCGAGCATTGCGCGGCTACATGGTGGCGCAACCGACAGTGTTCCTTCGCCGGGCGGTTACTGACAAGTATAGGCTCGATCCAACATTGCGGGTGGCCATTGATTTTGTTTACTGGCTTCAGATCGGGAGAGAACACAAGTTCCTCAGGATTCCAAGAATTCAGGCAGCGGATCGTGACCAGCCCAGCAGGATTTCTCGTACGAGTGTGGATGCTTTGAAAGATACTGCTAGAAATGCATGCATGGAATACGGAGCGAAGGCGAAATTCAGCCGTCTAGATGTCTTGCGAGATCTATTCTGGCTAAGGCTTCTTCGAATCACTGCGATAATACGACTACTGCCATGGCTGATGCGCCAAAATATTGCAGATGAGTTGGCCTTTCCCATGTGGATTGATGGTGCGCCGAAGCTATTGATGCGACAATTGACGATGCGAGTCAATCATCGAAGCACTCTCGGGCCGCGACGTCCCAGAGCAGTGG
>CAZWSD010000237.1:1783-5737 GCA_964636535.1 uncultured Acidobacterium sp.
TGGGGCGCCGTCAGGAATCAGATCCTAAGGCGGCCACATAGGTGCGGCATCGGACCCTTACGTATGAGTCATCAGCCGGCGAGAAGGGAGGTGCACCATGAAGCGACCTCGCGCCCTTTTTCTGTCGCCCATCGACATGCGTGCATCGAACGGAATGTCGCGTCTGCAGCAACAATTGCTATCAGCATTGTGCGCGCTTTACGGCGACTCGGTGGATTTGTTGTCACTGGGAGCTTCGACTAAGCAGGCGCAGAAATGGCTGGCGGATTCAGGGTTAGAGGTGAAGGTGCTGGATGGCATTTTGCCTCGACTGGCCTGGCTGAATGCTACGCTGTGGTACGGAGGCGGAGCGATTCTTTGCAACAAATTGAAATGGATCGAACGATTCTATTTCCCCATCCAAACGCCGTTGCCTGAGAAATGCATTCAGAACTATGACGTCATCGTGTGCTTTTATCCTTGGCTCCATCGTCTGCTGAAGTTAGAGAGAGCGGGCCGCAAGGTCGTGGTCGACACGGGAGACATTATGGCGGATCGCCATGAACGCACGGGTGCCAGGCGTTGGATCAGCATGACGGCTGAAGATGAGCGCAAGGTGTTGCACTCACCCAGCCGATGCCTTGCGGTTTCTCGAGACGATGCAGACGAGTTCGAGAGGTTGTATGGGGTGCGATTGCCGGTTCAGTTCTTTGTGCCGGCAAACTGTGAAGAGCTGATTGCGCTGGCGGGCAAGGAGCGGCCCAAGCGGCTGGGTTATATGGGAGCGCCGAGCTACGTCAATGAGGAAGTGCTCCGACAACTTTCGCATCCTGATTTTCTTGCATCTGTCGCTGCTGCAGGCGTTGAGATGGTGGTGGCAGGGGGCATTTGCGACACGGTCGACCCTTCGGTATTGCGCTCACTCGAAGCAGGAGGCGCACGTATATTAGGACGTGTGCCTTCTACAGTAGAGTACTACCGGAGTATCGGTGCGACAGTTAATCCCGTTGGGCCTTCTACTGGAGTGAAAATAAAGTCTGTCGAAACACTTGTTGCCGGCCGATCGCTCATTACCACGCGCTGGGGAGCTGATCGCGATTTGGCTGCGGCATTTCCAGGACAGGTTGTGTATATCGACTGGCCGATGGAACCGCGAGAACTGGGGGAGCTTTGTGCACGAGTGACGCAGGAGACGGTCCAACCGGGTCCTGAAGCAGCGGATGCGTATGTGCGCCGAGCAATGCAGGAGTTGAAGGAGATGCTGCAGCCGTGAGGCGGATGTCGCTTTTGCATTTCATCATGATTGGGCTTCTCATCTGGGGCCTTCCTGGCGCCTTCATCGATGGATGGCGCGCCGTTCTTTATACCTTGATTGCAGTGGGCACGATAGGATGCTTCGCGTTATGGAAGCCGAAGCCCAGAGAAGGGCCCCAGAAGAATTTTGGAGCCCTCACCTACCTAATTTTGGACGCGCTATTTGGCCGAAGGCTTTTTCGCGAAAATCTGTTTCTCTTCGGCAGCACCGCTGTGAGTCGGCTCGTTAGCGCGGCAAACCAAGGAGTGGGGAAGGGGCGGGGTCTGGCAGGACTGGTGGGAACAATCACCACGTTGTTGCCATTTGCGATGGTGGACGTTGCCCAGCGAGGCCCGCGGCGAGGCCGATGGACTCTTTGGGCTGGTGCTATTCTCCTACTTTTTTACGATATGACGACTAGTCGTGGACGTTTGTTACTGGCGGTGATGGCAATAGTCCTGGCCAAATCCTCAAACTGGCGACGAGTTGCACTGGCGGGTACAATAGCACTAGGCGCGTTTAGCTTCGCCAGTGTGGCCCGAGGCGATTATGCGCACGCACACAGCCCGCTTATTGCCGGCTTAGCATTTCCATATATCAACCTTGGATTGATGATTGCGTCGCATTGCGGTTCAGCGCCCTGGTATTCCTATATCAGTGCTTTCCTGATGAAGTTTGTTCCCTCCTTCATTTATCCGAAGAAAATATTTTCATTCAATGTCGAAATGACAAGGTGTATCTATCCATCGCTGAGAGGGAGCATATCATCTATTTCTATCTTTACATGGCTAGGTGAAATCCTATACTATCATCCCTCTGCATTGACGGCTCTGATGGCCGGGCTGCTGACGGGCGGCATGGGTTGGATTGTTGATTGGCAGTTACTCAAGAATCGTCTTTATTCCTCGCGGATCTACGCGGGATTTATGTGCATCATGTTGCCGAGGTCCCGAGTGATGGACTTATTGTCTTTCCTGATTGCGCAAATGATCTTTTTAATGGTGTGGCCATATATTTCTGGAATGGCGCGGACGCTCCGAATCGTCGCGCCTCGTGATCCGGCTGAACCTGTCGCGAGAGAGTTGCAAGGAGAGTCTCCGTGAGCCGGAAAGCCGTAGTGATCTCTCTGAGATTCAACCCCGGCTTTATGCAGACTCTTATCGGCTATGCAAAGGCCCTCGGGGAGCTTGGTATAGCGACGGAGTTTCTGGCCAATCCATTATATGAGCGATATGACGAAATCACGGAGGTGGCGCCGCTGATAGCGTATCGCGGGGACGAAGTGTTTAATGGCTGGGATATCGCAATCTTTCTCAATCCGTCGGTGGACAATTACAAGTTGGGGCGTCAGCTTAAGGCGCGTGGCACGAAGATTCTTTATGTCTACCATGAGCCGTGGCAATTGTCGCTGAACTATATTCGGCATGAGGGATTGATCGGTAGCGCGAAAGCGGCGGCGGCTCATCGCGCAACTGTCCCGCTCCTGAAGTTGGCGGATCGGGTACTGTTGCCGTCAAAGACCGCGCTGGAGGTTTATGGTCGCGCCGACGCACGGCATAACTCCCATGCCCTCTACTTTCCGCTTGTCTTCGAGGACCAAGCGCCGAAGTCAATGACGGATGTGTTGGAGCAAAAGCGCTACTTCAGCTTCATCGGAAATCCGTGCCGTTCGCACGGATTCGATCATTACATCGCCGCAATCCGGTATGGCATCCTTGCGGGGCATGAGACGGAATATATGATTGCTTCGCGGTTTCCGATTTCCAAAGCGGTTCTGCGAGATCCTGTTTTGCGGGAGAATTCTCATCGAATTGAAATTCGCTGCGGGAGACCGCTGAGTGAAGAGGAAATTAACGGATGCTTTGCGGCGAGTTTCTGCGTGTGGAATCTCTACCGCAGAACGACGCAGAGTGGAGTTCTGCCAAAAGCCTTCATGTTTGGAACGCCTGTCATTGCGAGCAGTATTGGCTCGTTCCCTGAGTATGTGCGGGACGGATGGAACGGGAGGTTTGCAGATGTTCGCGGTTTGGACAACGTATGGGGCGCTGTCGAGGAAATGCGCAGAAATCTGTCAAGTTTTTCGACCAATTGCAGGAGCACTTTTCGCGACGTGTTTTATTATAGGTCCAACGTGGGCGCATTGGAAGCGATAATCGACGCCCTATGAAGGACAAGCGCGACGGTGCAAGCTGTTTTGAATTGGTTAACTTCCCGTAAGCAATCAAGAATTAAGGTTGGGTTTGCTGCTGAGCAAGAGCATAAACAACTGGCCGGGAGTGGTGCAGATTCGTGCGAGGAATCGCGGGATTTTCTAGGCGATTCTTGTTATATTAGTAGACTTTCTGAATATGCACCTCTCATCGAGGATGGGCGTAATGGTTCAATGAAGCAAAGGAGAAAGTAATAATGAAGAGAGCTCTCGTGTGCGGTGCTGGTGGCTTCATCGGTAGTCACTTGGTAAAGCGGTTGCGGAGCGAAGGGTTTTGGGTGCGGGGCGTAGATTTGAAGAGCCCAGAGTTTTCTCCGAGTGGTGCCGATGAATTCGTGATCGGTGATCTACGCGACTATGCCACTGCTGCGAAGGCCGTCGATGGGATTGATGATTTATATCAACTTGCGGCGGATATGGGTGGTGCAGGATACATCTTCACCGGCGAGCATGACGCATGCGTGATGCACAA
>CAZWSD010000238.1:0-5734 GCA_964636535.1 uncultured Acidobacterium sp.
CGGCCACCTCGCCGGCATCGCAGCGCGTCACCAGCCCGGCCCCGGCCCCGCTCACCTCGCGATGGATGTTCACCTGGTCGGAAATCACCACCGGCGTGCCGCAGGCCAGCGCCTCGGCCACCACCAAGCCGAAGTTCTCGGTGTACGAGGGCAGCGCGAACACATCGGCATCCGCATAGGCCTGCAGCACCGCCTCGCCCTGCAGATGGTCCACGAACCGCACGCACGCCTGCAGGCCGTGTTCGGCCACCCAACCGCGCGCCCTGGCGCCATAGCCCTCGTTGTCCGGCCCCACGATGGCCAGCACGGCATCGGGAAAGCGCGCGCGCACCCGGGCGAACGCCGGCACCAGCAGATCCAGCCCCTTCTTGAAGTTGAGCCGGCTGAGGAACAGCACCAGCGGCGCCTCGCCGATGCCGAGTTGTGCACGGAACGCGCCGCGCGCCGGCAGGCTGGCGAAGCGCGCCCAATCCAGCCCATTGGGCACCACGAACGAGGGCGCGCGCAGCTTCAGGAACGATGCGCGCTCGCGCTCGTCCTCGCTGGTGTAGTGGATGGCCGAGGCGCCGTTGAGATTGGGCAGGTCGAACCAGCGCTCCCACAACCGCTTCAGCGGCACATTGCGCGAACTCCGCCGGTACAGAAACGGATCGAGACCGCCGTGCGGGCGGATGATGACCGGCACACCGCGCCGGCGCGCCAGCCAAGCGGCATAGGTCGGGGGAAAGCGGTACAGGCCGTGTACGTGTACGACATCACATCTGCCAATGTTTGCTCGTAGCCAGGTGGCCATCGCGCGCGTGACCCACATCGGCGTGAAATCCACTGCAAAGCAGCACAACTCCACACCGGTAAGCATCGATGCAATCGCTGACCGCTCCAGAATCTTACTGGTTGGATTACCGCGATCGGTAGTACAAATGGTAACTGTAAGTCCGACATCACTCTGGTGTCGAGCCAGATCAACTAGCGCCCGCGATGGTCCGCCAAATACGCCATCCAAGCTGGTAATGATGTGCAGTATCTTCATGACAGACGCATCTTCGGCCTTTAAATTGAAGGAGATCTTTCTTGGTGTAGTGCCCGTTCAATTCGCCCGGCGAGCTCGTCGGCAAGGCACAGCAGACTGAAAGTCGGGTTCGCCGTACCTGCGGACGGGAATAGGGCTGTACTGATCACGAATACGTTTGAAGTACCTCGGACTGTCAAGTCAAGGTCCACGACAGCCGCTTCGTCCTCACCCATTCGGCAAGTTCCGACGGGATGGTAAGTATCATAAGGCTTCGAAAACGAAGCATCGCAATCAATCGGAACGAGGTCTTCAAAAATAGTACCCGCCACTCGAATCTTGGAAAATAGTCGCTCGGTAACGCGCTTGACCGAGGCTTGATCGGCTTCATCCACGCACCACCAGACTTCAGGCACCAAGCGGCCCCAAGCATCTCGTCTGTTACCCATCACGATCTTATTCGTAGACCTTGGGTTTTGCTCAAGATCCAACTGGATTCGCCACTTTGCAGATCGGTCCACATGAAGTCGTGAGCGTACGATTCGATCCCATCCCACTGTAGCAAGTCCAAGGGTGCCGCCCAAGAGTAACTTCATGGGCAGTTGTGGCAGCTTGTGCGCCTGCAGGCCTTGGAGCATCGTCCGTGCCAACTCGAAGCCCGGCCCAGGGTCCGTAGCGACGAAGTGGGCGAACCCTGCCGGCTCGTCAGGTGCCCGATAACGGAGCGGGATGCGGAGCGAGTGCATCAGACCACCCGCGAAGGTCGGAGCAAGCACTTTGCGTGCGCTCTGACTATCACTCGGATCGATCAGAGCAACAGGCACACTCAGATGATCTGAGAGTCCAATGCCCAAGGCGCTCTTAACAGGGAGCACCGGCGTCGCTCCGGCCGTGTTGAGTTCAAAAAGGATGCGCGTAGATTCGATGGCGCCGGCCGCAACAACAAAATGCTTGGCAGAAACAGATAGCGATCGCCCATCTCGCGACCTGACGGTCAGTGACACGGCCTTTCCAAGCCCCGAGGCCGAACGCACTAACTTCCATCCACTCGCGGTTGCATCAAGGTAAACCCGCATGCCCTGCTCCGCTGTCGCCCCGCCCGCCAAGAACTTCATGTTGCGCCGTGAGAAGGGTAACCAGACTGATCGAGCTAAAGGCAACCCTGCTTTGGCAAGCTGCTGCTCCAACGGGCGCTTCAACACCCTCTCCTCTAGACCTAGCGGCGATTCGCGAGAAATATTGAGACCAAGAATGGCACCAACTGCATCTTTCCTGGCCGCAACCACATCGAGTATTCGTTTCCACGCAAGTGCCATGACGGGGTCACGACCTTCGAGATCAAACTTGGAATACGGTATGAGCTGTCCTCCCCATCTGGAAGTCGTTCCCCCGAGCCCGAACGACCGCCCTTCGACCGCCCCCCCGTATGCCTGCAGGCGACAATCCACTTCGAACCCGGCTTCCACGGACGACATCGCTATAGCCAAACCCGACTCCAAAAGGATGACGTCTCGACCCTGATCGGCCAATCTACGGGCCACGAAAAGTCCTGCGGCACCTGCGCCTATGACGCAAACATCTCCTTCAAGGGTGCCCAAGCTGGGCGAGATCTCCCCGATCCTGCAAATTGCCATCGATCAGCCCCGTGCCACGTCTTCGAAAATGCGAAGCCGGGATCGCCGCGTTGTTGAAACCAAGACAACGGCATTGCGATCGGCTTGGAGAGCCTGCCTCAATATCGAATCGATGCGTTTACTCTCAACATCTCGCAGACCCGAGGACAGGTGTCCGTAGGTGAACTGCACAGCACGGTTTACCCCTGCTAATGAAGTACCCGGTATCCCAGGCGCAAGGCAGCGGGTCTGAATTGCGCAGGCCATGTCATTGTTGAGAGACAAGAAAGACTCCAAACGTGATCGTTCCCCCGCAACGCCGTAAGCTCCCACCTTTCCGGCGACCTTGGTAGCTTCTAGCCAGCGCAGCCATGCGTCGCTGTCGATTTGCATCGCTTCTGGTTCATGAAGGAACAAGATATCGACGCGCTCGCGCTTGAGCCGGCGGAGTGACATCTCAAGGCTTACGTTAGCTGTGCTCACAGACCAATCTGACCAGGGCGTGACTAACTTTGGAAAGATTTTTCCCGTCAACTTTCGCACGCTGACATTCACCGTAGCGGCGCGCGCTCCCTTGGGTGGGTACAGCCCTACTTTGGTAGCAACAGTAATTTGCTGCCGCTGACGCGATGGCAAGGCACCAAGCGTTTCTTCGGCGATGCCAAAACCGTAGTAAGGCGCGGTATCAAAGTGGGAGAAGCCCGAATCGATTGCCTCGGATAGAAGCAACTTGCGTTCTGCGATCTTAAGCACCCGATGCAAGCCCGCCGTGCCAAAAGCAAATTCCGATATGGCCAATCCTAAACTTTGAAAGATGATCCGTCGCATCAGTTTCGAGAAGCTATCAAATGTGATGCATCGACCGAGCGGACCCTCAGCCCCGCTTCGACAAGTAATTGTTCGATCTGACGAGGTGCATGGGGCTGGCCCCGCTCGGCGAGGATGCCGAAATGGACTTCGATACAGACTGCTCTCAATTCATGGTTTGTAAGAAGACCCCGCATACCCCGCAAGACTTCAAGCTCGAACCCTTCTGTATCAATCTTCATGACGTTGGCCAAAGGCGCACACCCAGAAGCGACCACAGCGTCTGCAGTCGACATGTCCACACGAAGCTGTTGTTGCTCGTCGAGATCTGATCGGTCGAGAACGCGACTTGTCGCGCCGATCTCATCGTGTCCCTGATGAAACGCCACTATTCCCTCGCTTGCGCCGAGTGCAAGCTGGACGGGATGGCACAAACGGTTTTCCGCTACCGCAGACTTAAGGGCACGAAAATTTGTCGGACTTGGCTCGAACGCATAAACACGACCCGATGACCCAACGCGATCAGCAAAAAGGAGAGAGTACATCCCCACATTGGCGCCGACATCCCAAACGCAGTCGCCAGGCCTTATCGCACTCAGTAGCGCAGATTGGAACTTCGCCTCATAACGACCGAACGACAGAAGGCGCTGAAGTTCATAAGTCACTCGAAATTTGCGCGCCCAATATCGAAGTGTAATCACAAGCGGACTAGTTTGCCATTTCATGCCAATACTTCCTTTAATATTTTATAACCCCAAACCCGCATCAGCCCTTCGCTCCGGTCACGGACACCCCAACAGAAGATGCCGACAGATCGATGCCAAGCACTTCGCGTATGGCCTGCTCGAAACCGCATCCATCTCGCCGCATCAACCACTTCACTTGCATCACTTTCGCGTCCACGAGCTGCCGGTACCACAAGCCCTGCAATGTGTGGAACATCAAGCCGCGATATCCGTCTAGAAAACCGCCAAGCACAATTATGCGATAAGCAAAAAACAGCCATGGCCGCACGCCCAGCGGCAATCGGGCATACACACGCTCTTTCAGCAAGCGCTTGACCCCACCCCCAGCTGGTACCTGAGTTGCATCTGGCGCTCCCCCACCCGCGCCATGCTGCAGCAAAAGCAAATCCACGGCTTCCCGGTTGGCGTAACGGTTGTGCTTGTCAGTCCACCAGGTCAAGTCGTTCAAGTTGTCATCGACGATATTTCCCGGCAGCCGCCGCACATTGCCCGGACCCAGAACCATGTGCTCGTCCATCCAGCGCAATTCGCAACGCGCGGCACCGCGCCGCCAGAAGCGCAGCAGCCACGGCGCCATGCCGCCATGCGCGATGCGTCTGCCCAGAAACGTCGTCGGCCGCCGGGCTTCGAACCCCGCGACCTCGTTCGGCGCCTCGGCAAGGGCCGCGGGGAGCCGAGCCATCAGGGCTTCATCGAGATATTCGTCTGCATCCAGCCGCATCACCCAATCGGTTTCGATGGGCGCATGGTCGAGGGCCCAGTTCAACTGCATGGCATGGTTGACGAACGGATGCTCCAGCACGGTCGCACCCAACGAACGGGCAATCTGCACGGTGTCGTCCGTGGAACCCGAATCGACCACCACCACCCGCTGCGCCAGGCCCTGCACGCTCTCGATGCAGCGGCGGATGTGCAGATGCTCGTTCAAGGTCAGGACGATGACCGTCAGCGATGCCATGGCATCCTGCGCATGTGCTTTGTCCGTCGGCAGCGTCACGTCGGAGATCCCATCATCGTGGCGGTGATCGTTCTGGCCCATGCATGCAGCCCGCGTTGCGCGCCCGTGTGCTGTCCGTCGCCCATCAGCCACTCCCGCACCGGCACACTGAATCCCGTCTTGCGCCGTGCCAGCAACGCGGGGGCGATCGTGCCCTGGGCGCCCAGTTCGCGCCGCAGGTCCGCCTTGGTCAAGGGCTCCGTCCGCGATGGACGCAGCCCGATCACGGCCGCATACAGATCGGCGTCCGCCAGCGGCGTGCGGATTTCCAGCGAGTGCGCCATGCCGGCCCAGTCGGCATCGCGCAACAGGCAGTTGCGCATGTAGATGCCGGTTTCCAGCGCCATCACCTGGTCGAACGGCGTGGCGATGCCGCGCACCATGTCGTGCAGGCGATCGCGCAGCGCCAGCGCGCGCAAGCCCTCGCGCGCGAGGTCGGCATCGATCACGCCCGGCAATTCCCAGGGCATGAACAGCGCGCGGCGCAGGAAATAGGCGCCGGGTATATCACGCCCCCATTCCAGCAGGCCGGCGTACTTGGGCGAGACGCGGCGCGGCAGCA
>CAZWSD010000239.1:0-5714 GCA_964636535.1 uncultured Acidobacterium sp.
CTCACGGTCCGCAATCGGCAACCACGGCTTGCCAGCTCACCATGCGGCATTTCAAGGATGGACAGGAACTGACCATCGAACCGTGGCGGGCCGCTGCCTTCCCTCTCATCAAAGACCTCGTCGTCGATCGTCGCGCCCTGGACCGAATCATTCAAGCCGGTGGTTACATCTCCGTCTCAACCGGTAACGCTCCCGACGGAAACAACATTCCCGTCGGTAAGGATATTGCGGATCGAGCCATGGACGCTGCCGCCTGTATCGGCTGCGGCGCCTGCGTGGCAGCTTGCCCGAATGCCTCGGCCGCGCTCTTCACCGGTGCAAAAATCTCCCATCTCGGCATTCTGCCTCAGGGCAAGCCGGAACAGGACCGCCGCGCCCTCAGCATGGTCGCGCAGATGAACACCGAGCCCTTCGGGAGCTGCACCAATATCGGCGAATGTACCGCAGCCTGCCCAAAAGAGATTCCTCTGGAAGTGATTGCCACCATGAACCGCGACTATCGCGTAGCAACCGTGAGGAAGCGCGACGATCTCCTGCAGGTCATCACCCCGGTTACCGACTGGACCTCCACCTCAAAAAGCTAAATCCTGCCTGATTCAAGTCCAGCAACAAAAATCCCGGCTCACTCCGCCGGGATTTTTGTCCCCTGGTGAAAAACCATCTGCCACCGCCCATCCCGCAGCTCCCACAGCGAACTCCTCCAGGACTCCGAAGGCTTCTCATTGGGCCGGCCACGCACCGCGCGATAGGTCACCAGCGCCAACGAGGCAGAAAGTGGCGTCAGCTCGAAACCCGTGAGAAAAATCGGAGCGTACTCCTCATCCTGCAGGTGCGCGATCATCTCTGCTTTCGAATACCTTCGTCCAGAACAACCAAATTCACGAAAACTCTCTGCCAGTAAGTCACTGACTTGAGCCGCATTCTTGCGCACGGCATTCCGCAATAGGCTTTCTTCCAAAGTCCGAAGATGATCGTTCAGTTCCATAGGGAAGCATTCTACTCAATCCCGCTCCATCACGCCTCAAATCACCCACACCACAACTCGCCCAACTCCCGCCAGCGTCTCGTCCCGCATCGCACCGCTCGCCGCCGCAACCGGCCACTCCCGCGCCCTCTATGCCACCCTCCACGTATGCAGGCTCGCCCTCACCTGCTCGCGCCCTAGATCCGGATCAATCCGCAGCTCCAGCCGCGTCACCCCTTCCAGATCCACGGTGTAATCCTCTATCTCCTGCGTCGACCCCTTCGGGCTGAAATTCCACTGCTGCCGCACAATCTCCTGCTGAATCCCCGCCTGCGTCATGTATCGCAGCCAAAACTCCTGCTTCCGCTCATCCTCGTGCTCAGAAAACTGCAGAAATATCCTGCGAATCCGCACCGGCTTCGCAAAACTCAGCGTGATCGTCTGGGGCCCCCGTTCACCCGCCTGCCAGCCCTTCTCATTGTGCTCCGGATTCAAGCTCAGCGCATTCTCCAGCGGAAACCCCGGATCCTCCGAGGTCAACTGCGCCCGCGCCATCTCCTCCAGCGCCATCCAGTCATCGGGATGATGCTTCTTTTCAGCAACCTGCTTACGTCCCACAATCTCTTTCCACATAGGTCGCCTCCAGACCCTGGGCCTGCTTCGCCTGCGCCGCTCCGCCCGTCATTCCCGACACACAACGCTCGCTGCCAGCATACTCCTGAACACTTCAACCGCACTCCATGCGTATAAAAAAATTCCCATGTAACCAGCACCGCCCTGCAAAAAACGGCGCCTCCAAGCCGGCGGCCGCATCCGCCCTCCCGCTCGCACCTGCCACAACGAGCACTGCAAACAGCGTGGGTACACCTGCCTTCCGGGCAGCACGAACGGCCCGGCTCCATAACTCCAAGTAACTCACTTTCGCCGTTCGCTTCTCAGAAATGAATCTGGAAGAAACCAAAACACGTCGCGCGATCGAGTAATGACGGTCTTCTGAAATTGCAGGACGTATGACTCCCATTTTCACTCACATTTTCTTGCCGCCAGCGCCTCCTATTCGCAATCAACCTCAAATACCCCCGCGCCCTTCCAACAAATGCACCCCGCCGCTGGCCATCTCCACCGCCATTCCGTTACCCTGAAGTGTTGACACGCATGAATATAATCCACGCTCTCGCCCTCCTCCCTGCTGCGTCGCTGATCCTCAGCGTCTCCTTGTACGCTCAGCAGTCGACTCCACAAACCACTCCTGGCCACACTACAACCCAGCCGCCAACCTCCAGCTCAAGCACAGCCAAGCCGGCCGCGCCACCATCGCCGCAGCCCACCGGACCCACCGCTGTCTTTGACACCTCCATGGGACGCATGGTCTGCCGCCTCTACTCCAAACTCGCCCCCAAGACCGTCGCCAATTTCGTCGGCCTCGCCAACGGCACCAAAACCTGGACCAATCCCGCTACCGGCAAAGTCGAGCACGGCAAGTCCCTTTACAACGGAACCATCTTCCACCGCGTCATTCCCGGCTTCATGATCCAGGGCGGCGACCCGCTCGGAACCGGAATGGGTGGCCCCGGCTACCAGTTCAACGACGAAATCGTCCCCACCCTCAACTTCGATCTCGCCGGGCGCCTCGCCATGGCCAACTCCGGACCCAATACCAACGGCTCACAGTTCTTCATCACCGTCTCGCCCCAGCCGCATCTCAACGGCCACTACACCATCTTCGGCCAATGCACCCCAGGCAGCGTCATCGTGGCCGAAACCATCACGGAAGTCCCCACCGACCCCAGCAACAACAGGCCGCTCGATCCCGTCACCCTCAACAAGCTCACCATCGTTCCTCCGGGCCAGCCGCTGCCGCCCGCACCCGGCTCCGCAGCCTCATCCACGCCCGCGCAACCGCAGCCGAAAAACTGAAACCATCACTTCAAGGAGCACGCCCTATGTCGCGTCCAGCTGGAACCTACGCCGTCTTCAATACATCCGAGGGCACCATCGTCTGCCGCCTCTTCGAGAAAGAAGCACCCAAAACCGTCGCAAACTTCACCGAGCTCGCCGAGGGCAAGCGCGAGTGGACCCATCCCACCACCCGCAAGAAGAGCTCCGACAAACTCTACGACGGCACCATCTTCCATCGCGTCATCCCCGACTTCATGATCCAGGGCGGAGACCCCGCAGGCACCGGCATGGGCGGCCCCGGATATCGCTTCGAAGATGAAACCAAGGGCTCCCCGCACGGCTTCAACGCCAAGGGCAAGCTCGCCATGGCCAATGCCGGACCTAACACCAACGGCTCACAGTTCTTCATCACCGTCGCCCCCACCGAATGGCTCACCGGCCGCCACACCATCTTCGGTGAAGTCGTCGAAGGCCAGGACGTCGTCGACAAGATCTCCCGCGCCCCCCGCGGCGGCCAGGACAAACCTCACAAAGACGTCATCATTCAATCCCTCGTCATCGAACGAAACTGACTTACCGCAGCTTTGCCGTGCAAACAGCAAAAGGCCCGCATCCCGCGGGCCTTTCCTTAGTTCCTGCGCTAAAGGCGCATTTCGCTGAACGCGCCGCTCTAAACGCCAATCACCGCGCACAACTCCTTCACCGCCGCCGCGCTCTTCTTCAGAGCCGCGTCCTCCTCGGCTGTCAGCTTGATCTCCACGATCTGCTCCAGCCCCTTCGAACCCAACTTGCACGGCACGCCAACATAGTACCCGCTGATGCCGTACTCGCCCTCCAGGTACACAGCGCAAGGCAGAATCTTCTTCTTGTCCTTCAGAATCGCCTCCGCCATCTCCGTCACGGCCGCCGACGGAGCATAGTATGCGCTGCCCGTCTTCAGGTACTTCACAATCTCTGCCCCGCCGTTCCGCGTCCGCTGCACCAGCTCCTCAATACGCTCCGCGGACATCAGCTCCGTAATCGGAATCCCCGCCACCGTCGAGTACCGCGGAAGTGGAACCATCGTATCCCCGTGCCCGCCCAGCACAAACGCCGTCACGTTCTCCACCGAGACCTTCAGCTCCTCGGCTATAAACGCCCGGAACCGCGCCGAATCCAGCACACCAGCCATGCCAATCACCCGCTCGCGCGGGAACTTCGATTGCCGAAACGCCGCCTGCGCCATCGCGTCCAGCGGATTCGAAACAATAATCAATATGCAGTTCGGCGACTTCGCCACCACGTTCCCCACCACGTCCGACATAATCTTGTAGTTCGTCGCCAGCAGGTCGTCCCGGCTCATGCCAGGCTTCCGCGGAAGCCCCGCCGTAATCACCACGATGTCCGAGTTCGCCGTATCCGCGTAATCATTCGTCCCAATCACATGGCTGTCCCGCTTCTCGATCGGCATCGCTTCCAGCAGATCAAGACCCTTGCCCTGCGGCACACCCTCGATAATGTCGATCAGAACAACGTCGGCGAGTTCCTTTGAGGCAATCCAGTGTGCGGCAGTGGCGCCAACATTACCCGCGCCTACAATCGATACTTTCTTTCGCATGTTGCTCCTTCAGTATTCAGCGGCTCCAGCCGCGTCTATTTTCTCTTGCAGTTTCCAAACGTGCTGGGCCAATTCCCAACCTTCTATTAAACAAGGTTCCGCCGAATCCTGCAGCTATCCCATCTCAAGCTTCTTCTTCCAAAAGAACCAGAAGGCCCGCCAACGAGCGGGCCCTCCTGGATCTGGCGCCGGGCCTGGACGGCCAGTCCCTACATATTTTCGATCATCTTCGAAGCGAATTCGCTCGTCTTCACCTTCGTCGCGCCTTCCATCTGGCGCTCAAAGTCATACGTCACGAACTTCTGCCGAATCGTCTTCTCCATCGAAGTCTCAATCAGCTTCGCCGCTTCCTTCCACCCCAGGAATTCGAACATCATTACCCCCGAAAGCATCACCGAACCAGGATTGATCACATCCTTGTCCGCATACTTCGGAGCCGTCCCGTGCGTCGCCTCAAACACCGCGTACCCGTCCCCGATGTTCGCGCCCGGAGCAATCCCCAGCCCGCCCACCTGCGCCGCGCAGGCGTCAGAAATATAATCCCCGTTCAGGTTCGGACACACCAGGATGCTGTACTCATTCGGCCGCGTCACCACCTGCTGGAAGATCGAGTCGGCAATGCGGTCGTTGATCAGAATCTTCTGCTTCCACTTACCGCCGCCATGCGACTGCCCAATCGAATCCAGGACGCCCTTCACTTCGGCATAAAGCGCCTTCCGGAACTCATCCGATCCAAACTCCAGGCCCGGTTCAATCATCGCCGCGTTCTCTTCCACCGTCAGCTTGGGATTCGCCTCCACGTTGCCCAGGATCCAGCTCTCCCGCTCCGTCACCACCTCGTCGCGAAATTCCTCCACCGCAACTTCGTAGCCCCACTCCCGGAACGCGCCCTCCGTGAACTTCTGGATGTTCCCCTTGTGCACCAGCGTCACCGTCTTGCGACCGTTCGCAATCGCATACTCAATCGCGCGCCGCGCCAGCCGCTTCGTTCCGGTAATCGATATCGGCTTGATGCCCACGCCCGAATCCGTCCGGATCTTCTTCTTCGCGCCCTTCAGCATCTCGTCGTTCAAAAAGTCGATCAGCCTCTTCACTTCAGGCGTTCCCTGCTTGAACTCAATGCCCGCATACACGTCCTCTGTGTTCTCGCGGAAAATCACCACGTCCAGCTTCTCCGGATGCTTCACCGGACTCGGCACACCCGAGTAGTACTTCACCGGACGCACGCACGCATACAGGTCCATCAACTGCCGC
>CAZWSD010000240.1:0-5683 GCA_964636535.1 uncultured Acidobacterium sp.
AGCACCAGCGTATTCCCGATCCGCCCCGCAACGCGCGCCTCTACCAGCCGCCGCTGCACCTCCAGCCCAGCGGCATACCCCACGCGCCCAAGACAAACTAGATTCAGAATCATGATTCACCTTCATTCTACTGGGGTTTCACTCGCGTCCTCGCGAATCAAGTTCCCGATCCACCCCATCTCCTAAATCATTAGTTGACAAACCCCACCCATCCGCCCTAATCTCCTAACACGTTAGGAGATCGCCCCATGCCCAGCCGCGAACCCGAAACCCTCACCCGCCTCGAACTCCAGATCATGCAGGTCATCTGGCGCCTTGGCTCCGCAAATGTCAGCGCCGTGCAGGCCGAGCTAGAACAGCCCCTCGCCTACACCACCGTGCAGACCATGCTCAACATCCTGCACCGCAAGGGCAAACTCCGCCGCAAGCTCAACGGCCGCGCCTACCTCTACAGCGCTACCGTCACCGAATCCAGGGCCACCGGCCACGCCGTGCGCGACCTCGTCGACCGCGTCTTCGGAGGCTCGACGGAAGCCCTCGTCATGAGCCTCATCAAGAACCACCAGATCGACGCCAAAAAGATCGCCGAACTCACCCGCCGCCTGGAACGGGAACAGCTCGAACGCGGGAAGGAGGACAAATGAGCCCCGCCACGCTTCTCTTCAACTACCTGCTCAACGCCCTCTGGCAAATCCCGCTCGTCTTCTGCGCCGCCTGGCTCGCCGTCCGCCTCGCCCGCCGCAACGGCCCGCAATGGGAGCACCGCATCTGGGTCGGCGCGCTCTTCTTCGAATTGCTCCTGCCCCTTGGAAAACTGAATCTCCAGCCGGTCACGGAATTTTTCCTCTCGCTGCTCGCACCCGCCGCCCCGTCCGCCGCCGCCTCGGTGAGCGTCTCCACCGGTGCCGCAACCACCGCCGCGCCGGCATGGCAGCTTTCGCCACTGGTCATCACGCTCGTGCTTGCCGTTTATGCCGCGACAGTTCTCTACTTCACCGGCCGCCTCGCCTGGCGTCTCCACAAAACCTCCGCCTTGCGCCGCCAGGCCCATGCCGTCGCATCGAAAGACTACCGCGCCCTCCACAATTTCCTCCGCAACTACCCTGCACCCTTCGATTTCCTCGTCTCGAACTCTGTCTCCAGTCCCGCCATCATCGGCGCCCTGCGTCCCGCGCTGCTATTACCGCCCAGCTTCCTTGACCGTACCGCCGCATGCGACGTCGAAGCCGCGCTCGCGCACGAAACTGCCCACCTCCGCCGACGCGACTACGCCAAAAATCTCATCTACGAAATCCTCACCCTGCCCCTCGCCTGGCATCCGCTGGCGTGGCTCACCCGCTCCCGCATCGCCGAGTCGCGCGAAATCCTCTGCGATCACCTCGCCGCCCACATCACGTTCGGCCCCCAGGACTACGCCCGAGCCCTGCTCCGACTCGCATCCCAGCAATCCGTCCGCATCCCGCAGACCATTCACGCCATCGGCATCTTTGACACGCAGTCCCTTGAAAGGAGAATTATGCAACTCACACAGTCACACAATCCCAGTTCTCTCGCCCGCCGTCTGCTCACCATCGCAGCCTGCACCGCCCTCGCCGTCACTACCGGAGCCTTTGCTCTCGGCCTCCACGTCGATGCCGCCTCCGCAGTGGCCCACAGCAAGCAGGCTCCAGTCAAATCCGTCCATCTCTCCCCCGGCGTCATGGCCGGCAACCGCATCTCCGGCGTGGATCCCAAATACCCCGTCGAGGCAAAGAAAAAGCACGTTCAGGGAACGATAACCCTTGCAGCGCTCATCTCAAAGGAAGGCAAGATAGAGCACCTGACAGTCATCTCCGGCCCCACACTGCTGCGTAGCTCCTCTCTCAAGGCCGTTCGCACCTGGCGCTACAAGCCCTACATTCTCAACGGCAATCCCGTCACCGTGAAAACTGAGATTCACATCGTCTACAGCCTCGGCAACGGCAAACCCGCCCAGCATTGAAGCCGTTCCGCGCAGCATTGAGGATGCAGGGATTGACTCGTCAACGCAGTCTAGGAGTAGGAAATGGATCGGGCACTCATGCAGTACATACTCAACGTGACATGGCAGCTCCCGGTACTGGCATCGGGAGCGTGGCTGCTCGTGCGCGTCGCGAGGCCCCCGGCAGCGGCGCAGCACCGCATCTGGATCGCGGTGCTGGCGCTGGCTGTATCACTCCCGGTCCTCGGAGTGCTCTCCCATGCCCGTGGGAACTTTACCGGCGCGCGCGGGAACGGAATTCCGGCAAGCAGTTCGTCGGCTCGATCATCAACCGCAGGCACCGCAATACAGACTTTTGCAGCGCAGGCCCCAACACGCAACGCAACGCATGCTCCACGCATTGGCTGGCTCTCGAAGGCAGAAACAACCGTCGCCTCGCTGCACTTCACACGCCAGATTGAGATCAGTGCTCGCGCAGCCAGGTGGATCACCGCCGCATACCTGCTGGTGCTGCTGCTGGGGCTCGTGCGCATTGCGCGCGCATGGAGCGGCGCACGCCGGTTGCTGAGGTGTTCCCGCGATGCGGAAATGACGCCGCCCGAGCGGGCGCTGGTAGCCGCCTGTGCGCGCAGAATGTCCAGCCACGAGCCGGAGATTCGCGTACTCGATAACGACACGCTCGCCGGTCCCGTCGTGGTCGGCGCCGCTCGCCCCATATTGCTATCCCCGGCGGGCTTCCTGCGCGGCCTGCTCCACTCCGGACGCGAAGACGAAGCAATCGCGGCTCTCTGTCATGAAATGGCGCACATCCGGCGGCATGACTACGCCGTCAACCTGGCCTGCGAAGCGATGGCCGCGCCGCTCCGGTGGCATCCGGTCGTGTATGGAGTCGAGCGGCAGATTCACCGCACGCGCGAAATGGCCTGCGACGCGGCGGCCGCGCTCGCGATGAATTCAAAAACGGAATATGCGCGATGCCTGCTGGGGCTCGCCGAACGAATCGCAGCCGGGCAATCGATCCACCAACCGGGCGTCATGGGCCTGGTCAACGGAAACACACTGGAGGAAAGAGTCATGCAATTGATAAACAAGCAAACGCGATTGAATGTGCCCGCAAAGATAGCCCGCGCTCTGGCCGGCGCAACAGCGATGACAGCGGCATTGGCACTGGTCACGATGGTGCATGTGGTTCCCGCCAGGGCACAGGCCCCTGGCATAGTTGCCCAAATCTCACAGGCAGCGCCTCCTGCCCCGGCCGCGCCCGCAACACCAGCGACGCTTGCCGCCCCCAGTCCTTTGGTCGAGCCCCCGGCAAAGCCGCAGCCTGCCGTGCTCCAGCCAGCTCAGCCCCAGCCTCCCGCGATGCCGCAGGCATCCCCCGCCCCTAAACGTGCGAAGGTTCGCCGCAACGAAGTCATCATGAGCAGGAACGGGAAGATGCACGCGTGGATCGATGGTCACCGCCGCAGGTTGACCCCTGCGGAACGCGCCCGTGTGGAAACGCAATTGCGAGAGGCCCGGAAAAAAATCGCAGCGGCAAAGGCCCGCATTCACAGCAGGCAGTTTCGCATGCAGATCGAGCAAGCCCGGCGCGCGGCGCGGCAAGTCGACTTGGCGAAGTTCCAGAAGCAGTTGAAAGAGTCGCAAAAGAAAATGCACCAGCATATGGCCGAGGCGCAAAAGCAACTGAACAGCGCCGAGTTCAAGGCGCAGATCGCCGAGGCGCAACAAAAAGCGCTGAACAGCGCCAGAATGCAGGTACAGATGGCCAAGGCGCAAGAGCAACTCTCTGAGGCAATGGCCAGGTTGAATAGCCGGCAGTTCAAAGAGCAGATGCAGCAGGCCGTGCGCGCGGCGCAGCAAGTGGACACGGCCAGGATCCAGAAGCAGATCGACGAGGCACAAAAGCAGTTGCAGAAACAACTGAATGAAAGGAAGAAGCAGCAACTCGAAAGCAGCCAGCCAGGCTCCAGCCGGCCATAAATCGATCACTTCGTCAAACGCAAAAAAGCCCGGCATCCCGCCGGGCTTTTGCTTTCGTAACCAAAACAATTACACGTTGATCGCCAGTCCCTCCACGCTCCCAAAGCCGTCCAGCATCGCCTCGGCCAGCGTCGGATGCGCGTGAATCGTGAACATCATCTCCTCCACCGTCGCTTCCAGCTCGATGGCCGTTACGGCCTCGGCAATCAGCTCGGTCGCCTGCGGACCAATGATGTGCACGCCCAGGATCTCGCCATACTTCGCCTCCGCCACCACCTTGATGAACCCGTCATGCTGGTGCACAATCGACGCCTTCGAGTTGGCCGTGAACGGGAACTTGCCCACCTTCACCGGCAGCCCCTTTTCCTTGGCCTGCGCTTCGGTCAGCCCCACGCTGCCAATCTGCGGCTCGGTGTAGGTGCAGGCCGGAATGCGCTCCTTCTTCACCGGCCGCGCATACTTGCCCGCAATCTTGCTCACCACCACCACGCCGCACATCGCGCCCACGTGCGCCAGCTGCGGCAACCCGGCCACAATGTCGCCCACTGCATACACACCCGGCTCGTCAGTCTGCATCCATTCGTTCACCTTGATGAACCCGCGCTCCGGCTTGATCTTCGTCTTTTCCAGGCCCACGTTCTCCGTGCGCGGCGCGCGGCCCACCGCTACCAGCACCTTCTCGGCTTCCTTCACTACCTGCTTGCCGTCCGAGGTCGTAAACGTCACCTTCACGCCGCTCTTGGTCTCTTCCACCTTCTCCACCTTCGCGCCCGTGTGCGACTCAATCCCGCGCTTGCGGAAGACCCTCGCCAGCTCCTTGCTCACTTCCTCGTCTTCGTTCGGAACCATCCGCGGCAAATACTCCACAATCGTGATCTCCGACCCGAAGCTCCGGAAAATCGACCCGAACTCCACGCCCACGGCGCCCGCGCCAATCACCACCATCGACTTAGGAATCGCCGGGATCGCCAGCATCTCCACATTCGTCAGTATCTTGTCGCTCGCAGTCAGCCCGGGCAGCATCTTCGCGTCCGAGCCCGTCGCCACAACCACGTTCTTCGCCTTCACCGTCTCGGCCTTGCCCTTGCCGCTCGTCGTCACTTCGACGGAATGCACGCCATCCTTCGCCGGCCCGGTCAGCTTCCCGTAGCCCGCAATCACCGTCACCTTGTTCTTCCGCATCAGGAAGTCCAGGCCCTTCGTATGCTTCGCGATGATCTGGTTCTTGCCGTCGATTATCGTCTTCCAGTTGATCTTCGGCTCGCCCAGTCCTTCCAGACCGAACGCCTTGGCATCTTTCACGTAGTCGTAGATCTCGGCGTTGAAGAGCAGAGCCTTCGTCGGAATGCAGCCCACATGCAGGCAGGTTCCGCCCAGCTTCGGCTCCTTCTCAATCAGCGCAACCTTCAGCCCGAGCTGGCCGCCGCGTATCGCCGCCGTGTAGCCGGCCGGACCACCGCCAATAATCGCAACATCGTAGATCGTTTCTGCCAAGGACTTGCTCCATTTCCGCCAGTTTTATTGTTGGATGCCCCAAACACTCTATTGTACTCATCACCTCCGCCCTCGCCACACACGCCCAAACCCCCTTATGAAGCATAAGAATTTGTGAATTCCATTTGCTTCTCCCGTTGCCTAAGGTCTAAACATGGCCGCTACCAACTCCAATCCCAGAACTGTCGCCAGCATCGGCGGCGGCGTCAGCGGAACCCTCACCGCCTATCACCTCGCCCAGCAGCA
>CAZWSD010000241.1:0-5678 GCA_964636535.1 uncultured Acidobacterium sp.
TCCAGTGCGCTTTCCCCGGCAGATTGATCGCCAGGCTTTGATACAGTTTCCCCAAAGTTGCGGCTTTGGCGTATTCCTCCCGCAACGTCATGCTGAAACCGGTGATGGGAAACATAGCGGCCAGCAGCAGGCAGACAGTCAGATATCGGAACCGCTTCAACATCGGCTTCTCCACGTCAGGTGTGCCTTTCAGGAATCGCTGCCGCGGCGGAAGATTTACACAGTACGGCTCTCCGCGGCCAGGCAATCTTCCCCTCTCACTCTCCTTGCGCAATAGAGCGCATCATTGCATACAATTAGGAGAGTGATGATTGTGTACGACTAAGCGGAAGGAATGTCAAGAGGTTTCGCTCAAGACACCCGGATCCCCCCCCCTGACGAAGAATAACTTCCATTCCACCACCACCGCGGGCCTGTTGACCGCGCAAGCCCGCTCCCCGCAGGCTCAAATCGAATCCCGCAGATGATCGGAAGTCGCCCTTGTCGCGAAGCCCCGTTACCAGGTGCCGCGCTCTCCGAATAGATCAATCACCTTACCCAGACGCTTCGCGCCGTTTGTCCAGTTCGCCTGCAATCCACGCTCGGCTCGCGCGGCATTCCCCTCCTGGATGGCCTCAATGATCTCTTCATGCTCTGCGACGCTGGTATGCAGATCATTAATGATGGAGCTGGCATACAGGCGCCAGTACCGCTCCGTCTGCGGCTTCACCGCATTATAAAGAGCCAGCAGGCGCGGTCCGGCACTCGCCTTTACGATCGTGGTGTGAAATGAAGTGTCGAGGTCAAAAATGTCGCCCGCCCGGCCTGTCTGGTCACGGCTGATCGATTTCAGCCCCGCATTCAATCTTCTGAGCTGGCGAACAATTTCTGTCCGCTGTTCTTTTGGCAGCTGCGCCGTGCGCGCCCCAGCAAGGCCCTCAAGGTGCCCCACCATCACGTAGAGTTCAGACGAATCTTCCTTGGTCAGCGGAGCCACGATCATGCGCGATTTGCTGACGTTTTTCTGCTCGATCACGTAACCTTCGCGCTGCAGCCACTGCAGTGCTCCCCGCACAGGGGTCCGGCTCATGCCCAGCCGCTGGGCCAGGTCCGCCTCCACAATCCACATCCCGGGCGACAGGCGTCCGTGCACAATCAGGTCGCGAACTTGCTGAAACGCGGTCTGCAGCCCAGCGCCGTGCTGCGCGCCCGATCTCTTTGTACTTGACTTGCGAGCCGTCTTGGAAGAAACGTTAGACATTAGTCATAAGTCCCAGGGGATGCTATGTGCTGCGACCGCCGGTCTGAAGTATATCTATTGTCTCACTGAATCCGCAGCGAGAAAATTGGATACCTGAAATTACCTTTGCCCTCCCAGAAGGCGTCAACGCTTTGAAGACAAACATGTATCCAATATGGTAGACATAATGCAGATTCACACTTAGCCATGCGTGCGCACGATTCCATCCAAGTCATCGATTCCCATACCGCGGGCGAGCCCACAAGACTGGTTACCGCCGGCGCGCCGGATCTCGGCAGCGGCCCGCTCTCTGCCAGGCTCGACCGCTTGCGCACCCATTTTGACGTTTTCCGCTCGGCGGTCGTGAACGAACCGCGCGGCTCTGACGTCATCGTCGGTGCCCTGCTCTGCGAGCCCTACAACCCCCGCTGCGATATCGGCGTCATTTTCTTCAACAATGTCGGCTATCTCGGCATGTGCGGCCACGGCGCGATCGGGGTCATCGCAACGCTTGCCTATATGGGAAAAATCGAGGCCGGGGAGCACTGGATCGACACACCCGTCGGCCCGGTCAAAGCCATCCTCGACGCCAACCGCACGGTCACGGTCACAAACGTCCGCAGCTATCGCTCCGCGCACCAGGTCTCGATTCAGGTCCCGAGTTACGGGCTCGTCACAGGCGACGTCGCATGGGGCGGCAACTGGTTCTTCTTGGTCGAAAACCGCCAACGGGAAATGGACCCCGGGCACATCGAAAGCCTCACCGAATACACTTGGGCCATCCGCCAGGCTCTTGAGGCGAACAACATCCGCGGCGACGACGGTAAGGAAATCGACCACATCGAACTCTTCGGTCCCGCGTCCAGTCCCTCGGCTCACAGCCGCAACTTCGTACTCTGCCCCGGCAAAGCATACGACCGCTCGCCCTGCGGCACCGGAACCTCCGCCAAGATGGCCTGCCTGTATACCGACGGGCAACTCAAACCCGGAGAAATCTGGATTCAGGAAGGCATTCTGGGCACTATCTTCCAGGGCAGCATCGAGATTCGCGAAGACGGCATTTACCCAAGTATCACCGGCGATGCCTACATCACAGCCGAAGGAAGACTGATTCTCGACCCGTCTGATCCATTTGTAGCCGGGATCCAAACATGAGTTCCGACTGCGACGCCATCATCCTTGGCGCCGGCGTCGTCGGCGCTGCCTGCGCCATGGAATGTGCCCAGGCCGGCATGCGCGTCGCCGTAGTCGAAGGCGGAATCGTGGGCGGCGGCGCCACCGCAGCCGGCATGGGTCACATCGTTGTCATGGACGACTCCCCCGCACAGCTTGCGCTCACCCGCTATTCGCAGCAGCTTTGGCAGGGCCTCGCGCCCCAGCTTCCCGCTGAAGTGGAATACGAAACAACAGGCACCATCTGGGTCGCGGCGGACGATGCCGAAATGCGGGAAGTCGCGCGCAAGCGAACGCTCTATGAGGCATCCGGACTGCAGGCTCACACTCTCGACCAGCAGCAGCTGCTACGCCAAGAGCCCCATCTTCGTCCCGGACTCGCCGGCGGACTGCTCGTCCCGTCAGACGCGGTTCTCTATCCACCCGCAGCCGCGGATTTCCTCTTGAAACAGGCTTTCAGCGCCGGAGCATCGCTCGTGCAGCAAACCGCCGTCCGCGCCGGCGAAGGCAAACTCCACCTCGCCAACGGCGATACGCTCACCGCCCCGCGCCTGGTCAACGCCCTCGGCGCATGGGCTGCGCAAATTACCCCCGATGTGCCCATCCTTCCGCGCAAAGGCCATCTCGCAATCACCGACCGGGCGCCCGGATTCGTTCATCATCAACTGGTGGAGTTGGGATACGTCCGCAGCGCCGGAGCCGGCACGGCAGACTCTGTCGCCTTCAACGTGCAGCCGCGCAAGACCGGCCAGGTGCTCATCGGCTCCTCACGGCAATTCAACTCTCAAGACAAGACCATCGACCACCAAGTCCTGCAACGCATGCTGCGGCAGACGTGCAGCTATTTGCCGGAGATTGATCGTCTTTCCATCCTTCGCATATGGACCGGCTTCCGCGCCGCCACGCCCGACAAGCTGCCGCTCATCGGTCCGCACCCAGGCGACCCGACTCTCTATCTCGCCACTGGGCACGAAGGCCTCGGCATCACCACGGCGCTGGCGACCGGCAAGCTGCTGCGTCACATCTTCACCGGTTCCGGCTCCCAGATCCCGGTTGAACCCTATTTGCCGTCGCGCATTCTCGCGGCAAAGACCGAGCTCTCCAATGCCTAACCCCATCACGATCACGGTCAATGGCGCGCAGTTCCAGGTCCCGGCGGGCATCACCGTTGCGGTCGCCCTCACGCTGCTAAACCAACCGTGCCGCGCATCCGTCCTCGGCCAGCCGCGCGGCCCTCTCTGCGCCATGGGCATCTGCTACGAGTGCCGCGTCACCATCGACGACGCTCCCAGCCGACTCGCGTGCCAGACCCTCTGCAAGCCCGGAATGGATGTGCGAACCCATGCGTAACACCAACGAGTACAAATTCGATGTGCTCATCGTCGGCGGAGGCCCAGCCGGCATCGCGGCGGCCTGCGCCGCGGCCGATTGGGCACGGGTCGCCATCGTCGACGAGAACCCAGCCCTCGGCGGCCAGATCTGGCGCAACGCCTTCCTTGCCAAGGGCGGCAACGCTGCCCGCATGTGGAGACGCAAACTCCAGAACACCACCGTGACGCTGCTCCACGGACTACGGGTCTTCGATGCTCCCGCGCCGGGAGTGCTGCACGCCGAATCCCCCGACGGCCTCCGCGTCCTGCGTTACGAAAAACTCATCTTGACAACCGGTGCGCGCGAGCGCTTTCTGCCTTTCCCCGGCTGGACGCTCCGCAACGTCATCGGGGCGGGCGGCCTGCAGGCCATGGTCAAATCCGGACTGCCCGTCGAGGGCAAGCGCGTCGTGGTGGCCGGCAGCGGACCGCTTCTGTTCGCCGTTGCCGCATACTTGCAACGCCATCGCGCAAAGGTTCTCTGCGTCTGCGAGCAGGCGCCGCTCTCGCAGCTGGCACAATTTTCATCCGCTCTTGCAACTCATCCGGACAAGCTGGTCCAGGCGCTGCATTACCGCTGGCAGCTCCGCGGCACTCCTTATCGATTCGGATGGTGGCCCGCCACGGCTCACGGAGAATCACAAGTTGAATCAGTCACCATCACCGATGGCAAGCGCGAGCAGACTCTCGCCTGTGATTTTCTTGCATGCGGCTTTCATCTGGTCCCCAACGCAGAGTTGCCCGCATTACTCGGCTGCAGACTCCATCTCGGTGTTGTCGCTGTCGACTCCATGCAGCAAACCTCCATCCCCAATGTCCTTTGCGCCGGCGAGCTCACCCGCATCGGCGGCCTGGAAAAATCGCTGGTGGAGGGCGCCGTGGCAGGTTACGTCGGCGCCGGGCAGCAGGCCCCTGCGCGCCGGCTCTTTCGCAAGCGCGATAAGGCGCTGCGCCTGGCAGCCGCCATGGATCGCGCCTTCTCGCTGCGCCCGGAATTGAGACAAGTGCCCACCGGCGACACGCTCGTTTGCCGTTGCGAAGACGTTTCTTACGAATGCCTCCGCCATCACAACTCCTGGCGCTCCGCCAAGCTCCACACCCGCTGCGGCATGGGACCATGCCAGGGCCGTGTCTGCGGCGCTGCCACTGATTTTCTCTTCGGCTGGCCGGCCGACTCCCTCCGCCCGCCGACCTCTCCGGTTCGTGTTGCAACACTCATTGCAACCGACCGTGCCCCGGAGCAATCATGAATTCCTCAACTCAAGGAGAACCAATCATGCAATGGAAAGGCGTCATGCCCGCCATGACCACCTGCTTCAATCAGCACTTGCATGTCGACCACGCATTCATGGCAAGACATGCCAACTGGATGATTGACAACGGTTGCACCGGCCTCATCCTGCTCGGCTCCCTCGGCGAAGCCGCCACTCTCGCGACCGAAGAAAAGCTCGCGATTCTCCGCAACATGGTCCAATCCGTCGCCAACCGGGCGCCCGTGGTCGCCGCGATCTCGTCGCTCTCCACGCACGAGTCCGTCGCCTTGGCCAGTGCCGCCAACGACGCCGGATGCAACGGGCTCATGATCCTGCCACCCTATGTCTACAAAGGCGACTGGCGCGAAATGAAGACTTATCTCGGCGCAATCCTTCGCGCCACGCCACTCTCCTGCATGCTCTACAACAATCCCGTCTCCTATGGCACTGACTTCCTGCCCGAGCACATCGCAGAGCTCGCCTCAGAGCACGCCAACCTGCACGCCGTCAAGGAGTCCAGCACTGATATCCGCCGCATCGCGGCCATCCGCGCGCTCACCGGCAAGCTCTCCATCTACGTCGGTGTCGACGACGCGATCGTCGAAGGCATCTACGCCGGAGCCCTCGGCTGGGTCGCCGGTCACGTCAATGCCTTCCCCGCCG
>CAZWSD010000242.1:0-5673 GCA_964636535.1 uncultured Acidobacterium sp.
GGCGGGCGAGGAAATCGCGATTGCGTTGGATCCGGCGGCGAGCGAGTTCTGGGACAAGGAGAAGGGCAAGTACGTCTTCAAGAAGTCGGATAAGACGGAGAAGACGCCCGAGGAGATGTCTCAGTACTGGGAGAGCTGGATTCGGCAGTACCCGATTGTGTCGCTGGAAGACGGGCTGGCCGAGGATGACTGGACGGGCTGGCGCTACCTTACGGAGCTGATTGGCGCGCGCGTGCAACTGGTAGGCGATGATCTTTTCGTGACCAACACGGAGCGCCTGCAGCGGGGAATCGAAGAGGGCATTGCGAATTCGATCCTGATCAAGGTGAACCAGATTGGAACGGTGAGTGAGACGCTGGAGGCGATTGACCTGGGCCGGCGGTATGGGTATACGTCGATCATTTCGCACCGCAGCGGCGAGACGGAAGACACGTTCATTGCCGACCTGGCGGTGGCGACGGGGGTAGGCCAGATCAAGACCGGTTCGGCCTCGCGGACGGATCGCATCGCGAAGTACAACCAGCTGCTGCGGATTGAAGAGCAACTGGGACAATCGGCGGAGTTCCTGGGGCTTGAGGCCGTGAACTTCGGCGAATAAATCATGGGGCGGCGGACAAACGTTCGCCGCCTTTCTTCTTTTTAGCCAAGCGAGGAGCCTGCGTGTCCGTTCGTACCAAGCCTGTTGTCCTGACCATCCTGGATGGATGGGGTTATCGAGCTGAAACTGAAAACAATGCGATTGCGCTGGCGCGGAAGCCAACGTATGACAAGCTGATGGCGGAGTTTCCAAGCACGTTGATCCGGGCGGCGGAGCATTTTGTAGGCCTGCCGGACGGGCAGATGGGCAACAGCGAGGTGGGCCATCTGAACCTAGGCGCGGGGCGCGTGGTGATGATGGACATTACCCGCATCGACGCGATGATCGCGAGCGGGGATTTTTACAAAGATCCGCAGATTGTGAAGGCGATGCAGCATGCGCTCAAGAACAATCGCTCGCTGCATTTGTTTGGATTGGTTTCCGACGGAGGCGTGCACTCGCAGCAGAACCATTTATATGCGCTGCTGAAGGCGGCCAAGGTGCAGGGTTTATCGAAGGTGTACGTGCACGCCTTCATGGACGGGCGCGACACGCTGCCGACCAGCGGCGCGGGCTACCTGGAGGCGCTGGAGCAGAAGATGCGCGAGTACCAGGTGGGCAAGATCGCGAGCGTGAGCGGGCGGTACTACGCGATGGATCGCGACCGGCGCTGGGAGCGCGAGAAGCTGGCATTTGACGCGATGGTGAAGGGCCATGCCGAGGGCGGTGCGACGATTGATCCGGTAGCGAAGGTGCGCGAGTGCTACGGCAAGGATATGACCGACGAGTTTATTGTTCCTTTCGTGGTTACAGATGAGCAGGGCAAGCCGGCGGGCACGATTCAGGATGGGGATGCGTGCATGATGTTCAACTACCGGGCGGACCGGGCACGGCAGATTACGCGCGTGCTGGCGCGGAACAGCGGCCTGAGCCCGGAAGCGGGCCGCGACCTGCCGGGCGCCGAGGATCTGGACGTGACGATTCCGCGGAACGAGGTTCCGAAGGACTTGTATTACCTGTGCATGACGCAGTACGACAAGCTGTTTTCGCTACCTTCGGTGCTGCTGCCGCAGTCGATGGAAAATCTGCTGGCCGATGTGCTGGCGCAGGCGAATCTGCGGAACCTGCGGGTGGCCGAGACGGAGAAGTATGCGCACGTGACGTACTTCTTTAACGGCGGAGTGGAGAAGCCGTTCCCGGGCGAGGACCGGATCCTGATTCCGTCGCAGAAGGTGGCGACGTACGATCTGGCACCGGAGATGTCGGCCCAGGGGATTGCCGATGCGGTGACCAAGGCGGTGAGCGACACGGCCTTTGATCTGATCGTGGTGAATTTCGCCAACGCCGACATGGTGGGGCACTCGGGCAAGTTGGAGCCGACGATTCGCGGCGTGGAGCAGATCGATGCGTGCCTGGGGCAGCTCTACCAGGCGGTGAAGCAGCACGGCGGCGCGATGCTGGTGACGGCCGACCATGGGAACGCGGAGCTGATGGTGGATCCGGTGACGGGCGGGCCGCATACGGCGCATACGACGAATCCGGTGCCGTTTATCGCGGTTTCCGACCAGGTGAAGCAGCAGCATCTGAAGCAGGGTGGGTCGCTGCAGGATGTTTCGCCGACGATTCTGCATCTGCTGGGGCTTGCGCCTCCGCCGCAGATGACGGGGAGGGATCTGGAAGACTGCTGATCCGGGTTTGGAGTGAGAAGCGGGAGGCCCTCGCGACTGGAGTCGCGAGGGCCTCTGTCGTTTTGGGGCGCCGATCGAGCGGGTGAAGGGGTGCTTCGCGCAAGGGTGACTATGCACCGCAAAGGCCGCCAAGAGGGCAAAGAGGGGCGGGATTAGAGGAGGAACTGGACGGCTGTACCCTACGATTTTCGATTCCCGGGCTAATGTCTGGCAAGTGCCTTGGAATGTTGATAGTACGGGATGTTAGGCGTGTAAGTTGTTTGGATCATGTTACTTGCAGCGGTGGGTAATACTGCGATTCTATACGGTGCATACGATTTGAATTGTATGGTTATGCGATTCATGGTTGCCCCGATGGGAGCGGCTTGAACCCGCCAAGAACGACGGAAGCGGAGTGATTGCCGGGCTTCGGATTCGGGAGGCGCCGTGGCGAATTATTTGTAGGGTTCCTAATTCCAGGATATCAATTTGAGGGGGAATTACCGGCAAAATTGCAGGCGGGTTGGAGGAGGGATTCGCCGGTGGAGAAGGTGCATCAGGGTTTGGCGATCCAATAACGTGGACCGAGGGGTGGTTCGGTTGCCTGATTTACTGGGCTTACGGGAGTGAGGGAAAAACTGAAGTTTATGCTTGACTATTTCGGGCTCCGGCGTGATAGTGAAGTATATGCTTCAGCAATGAGGCGGTCGAGAGGAGATTTGAGATGGAGAGAGCGACGGTGATTCACAGCAGTTTTACTTTGGAACGGAGTTTTGGGTGCGCGCCGGAGAAGGTGTTTCGGGCCTTGGCGGAGCCGGAGAGGAAGCGGCGGTGGTTTGCGGATTCGCCGAATCATGAGGTGGAGGAGTTTGTGATGGATTTTCGGGAGGGTGGCACGGAAAGGATGAAGTATCGCTTTAATAAGGGGACGCCATTTCCCGGGGTGATTCTGATGAATGCGGGGCGGTACGAGGATATTGTGGAGGGGCGGCGGGTGGTGCATACGTCGACGATGACGATTGCGGGGCGGAGGATTTCGGTTTCGCTGGTGACGTATGATCTGGTGCCGGAGGGTGAGGGGAGTGTGCTGCGGATGACGTTCCAGGGGGCGTTTTTCGAGGGTGCGGACGGGCCGGAGATGCGGAAGAGCGGGTGGGAGTTTTTGATGGAGCGGCTGGGCGAGGAAGTGGCGCGCGAGGGCTGAGAGGCGATGGGGGAGCGGATGCCGGGAGTGGACGGGATTCTTCACGCGCTGGGGGATCCGATGCGGCGGGCGATGGTGGAGCGGCTGCGGGCGCGGCCGCATTCCGTCTCGGGGCTGGCGGAGCCGCTGGGGATTACGCTGACGGCGGTGGGGCAGCATTTGAAGGTGCTGGAAGAGGCCGGGCTGGTGCGGACGGAGAAGCTGGGGCGGGTACGGACGGTTCGGCTGGAGACGGAGGGTTTTGCCGCGCTGGAGAGGTGGGCGGCGGAACACAAGGGGGAGTGGGCGCAGCGGCTGGACCGGCTGGGAGATTTGCTGGCTGGGGAATGAGTGGTTGGGCGGAGCGCGCTCTTTGTGTCGTTATGCAGCAGGCTAATCGGCGCTGCGATTCGGCGAGAAGCCTTGTTTGCATTGAGTATCGAGTGGGAGGTATGCCTCTTTTCCACCTGTCTCGGCAGCTTTGGGGCATCTCGCGAATGACGGTGTGTTGGGAGGGGCTTTCGGCTGAGACAACCGGATTCTTTGCCGCCAGAGGTTCGAGGTCTTGTCTACTCTCGAACCGTTTGGAAAGCGCGGAGAAAGTACGATTTCGACTTTTCTCCGTGCGGAACGAGCACTACGTTTTGTGGGATTTGGCCCAGCTCGGCGAGTAAGTGACTGTTAGTTTCCGCCGCGGCCGCCGTGATTGCCGCCCTGGTTACCGCCGCGGTTTCCGCCCTGGTTACCGCCGCGATTGCCTCCATGGTTTCCGCCCTGGTTACCGCCGCGGTTTCCGCCGTGGTTGCCACCGTGATTGCCGCCATGGTTTCCGCCGTGGTTGCCACCTGTGTTGCCGCCAGTGTTGCCGCCGGTGTTGCCGCCAGTGTTGCCGCCGGTGTTGCCGCCTGTGTTGCCGCCTGTGTTGCCGCCTGTGTTCCCGGCCGGGCTAGCGCCGCTACTTCCGCCGGGAGTACCAATTGCAGACGACAAAGTGGAGGAAGCACTCGTGAAAATGTGATTCAAGCTAGCAGAGATGCCACCCGTGCCGGATGTCATTCCAAGAGCCAGGAGACCAACCAGCAAGGAATACTCGATCAGATCTCCGCCATCTTCCCGGCCTGCTCTGGCCCTAATGTTTCTCCAAATAGTCAAAAACTTGCCCTTCATGCGTGTTTCCCCTGTGTTCGATTTCTTCGTGGTGCACCAGATGTTGGTCGTTATGGCGATTCCTGAGCTACGGTATCCCTCGACGTTGTTGCAATGTCGCCGCTCCCTGGTGGTCGAATGGACTTGAGGGTCCCGGCTTCTGGGGACAGGGACTCAGGAATGGCTGCAGCCCACGTAGTTTTCATGATCGGAATTGGTTTGGTTTGAGAGAAGATCAAGTCTCGTTCCATCGCGCTTTCCAGTGGAAGAAGTTGCGATCTGTCGACCATTTCTTCTCTTCTATTTAGATACAGGCTCTGACAATCGCGATCAATCACCATTAGGTATCCGGCGGGACAAAAAGAGTAACTTGGATTTTGAGTGGCAGTAACTTTAATTCCAGCCAGCATTCCCGGGGATAAGAAGGTAGATTTCAGCCTGTCAACTGCACGGATCGTTCGATTGACGAGGCCGTCATTACGCCGCATGGTTACTGCAACCGTGACGCAGATCGCGAAAGAGCTGGCCGCGATGCGGTATGTGTGCTCGCCGAGGCCCTGTTGGAGGGTGGGCTTGAGGATGGGGTTGGTGGTGGTTACCAGCTGGTAAGTGCAGGTATTCTTTTCCTCGCGGAAGGATAGGCGGAGGGTGCGGAAGCGGTCGAGTTGCCGGGTGTAGCTGCTCAGGAGTGGTTTTGGCGCTGTGGATGTGAAGCTGAAAATGGGTGGAGCAGAGATTCTCATCGGGGGGGAGTTGCAGATGCAGAGTTGCGCGGGCTAATTCCTGTATATCGTTGCTCGGGCTTTTGCGTATCGGCGCATTGCGCCGATGCGGTCCCCCCCTTTCTCGCTTGAAAAGCGAGAGGAGAAAGGGTGGGGCACCCGGATTCCTTCACCCCGCTCAAGCCAAAAGATGGCTTGGATGGGGCCGCCGGGATTGTTTCCAGATGAAACAGAAATGCCCCGGCGGAGGATGGTTTGCCGGGGCAGATTTGTTTTTGTAGTGGTGTTGGTTACATTTGGCCGGCGTCAGTGCTTTTGATGAAGGCGGCGAGGTTGTTGTGGAGGTTTACGAGCGAGGGTTCGTGGACGTAGATCATG
>CAZWSD010000243.1:0-5663 GCA_964636535.1 uncultured Acidobacterium sp.
AAGCGGGAATCGGAGGCGCTGAAGGGCCAGATTTATGAGCCGAATCTGTATTTCATGCCGACCGGCCCATACTACGGGAAGCCGGGTTATTATCCGATGCGGAAGGACGATATTGCGCCGCGCGTGTCGATCGCGTACGCGCTGGGGAGCAAGACGTCGATCCGCGCGGGATTCGGCATTTACTACGACCATTTTGGCGAGGCGCTGGTGAACACGTTCGATCAGAATGGGGCATACGGGGTGAGCAGCGCGGTTTCGAATCCGGCCGGCCAATACACGACCGACACGGCGCCGCGCTATACGGGCCGCCACACGCTGCCGTTTAACAATGGGACTCCTCCGGCGACGGCAACGTTCCCATTTGAGCCTGACCCGGCGAATTTTGCGATCACCTGGGGACTGGACAGCCGGATGAAGACTCCGTACACGGAGTCGTTCGATGCGTCATTCGAGCGGCAGCTTCCGGCTAATTTTTCGCTGGAGGTTTCCTATGTGGGAACGCTGGGGCGGCACCTGCTGCAGGCTTTGGATCTGGCCGAACCGACTGACTTTGTAGACACGCAAGGCGGCGGTGATTATTACCATGCCGGCGCGCAGCTTTCAAAGGATGTGGACGCGAATGGAGGTAACCCGAACGCGCAGGTTTCTCCAATCAAGTACTTTGAGGATATCTTTCCCTGGATGGCGAATTACGACTATCCGGGAGAGAGCGCTACGCAGGCTATTTACACGAACGAGTGGGCACCATACCGGGCCAATCTTGGCGCCACGACGGCGCTTGCCGATCTGGATTTTTTTGATGTCTATCCGGTGCCCAGCAACTGGGTGCCGCACTTCTGGCAGGGGCAGTTCTCGTCGCTGTACGCGCTGGCGGCAATGGGCATGAGCTACTACAACGCCGGGCAGATCACATTGCAGCATCCTGCCGGACGCGGACTGGAATTTGCGGTGAGCTATACCTACTCGCACTCGATCGACGAGGGGTCGGACGCGGAGCGGAACACGGAGTTCAGCAACGCGAATGGGTCTTTCAGCTCGATAGAAAATACGTGGAAGCCGCAGTTGAACCGGGCGTCTTCGGACTTTGATACGCGCCATCTGGTAACCGGGCAGTTTGTGTACCAGTTGCCGTTTGGAGCGGGCCGTCCATACTTTGCGACCGGACACCGGCTGGTGAACTTCTTTATTGGAGACTGGCAGCTCTCCGGGATTGCCCGCCTGAGCAGCGGTTTGCCGTTTACGCTGTTCGAGCCTGGCTGGACGACGAACTGGCAGCAGGAAGCATACGGCGTGGTGACGGGCAAGGTGAAGATGGACCGGCACTTTGACAGCAACGGGTCACCGCAGTTTTTTGCGGACCCTTCGGCCATCAACCAGGGGGTGAACACCGGTGGGCCGATCCGCCTTCCGTATCCTGGCGAGGCGGGAGAGCGCAACCGGTTCCGTGGCGATGGCTATTTCAGCATCGATACCGGGCTGGACAAGACTTGGAACCTGCCTTATGGGCACCTGTTGTTTTCGTGGGAGATCTACAACGTGACGAATACGGTGCGTTTTGATCCTGCCTCGATTGGCAACCAGTTGACTGCCGGCAACCTTGGTATTGCGAGCGCCTTGCTGACGTCGCCCCGAGTGATGCAATTTGCGATGCGTTACGGCTTCTGACGGAGGCAGGAAAGCCGAAGGGCGCTGGGGATTTCCCGGCGCTTTTGGTTTTGGTTCTGTGGGGTTCGGCTGGCCTGGCGGGCGGGAGCTGTTGATCCTGCCGGGAAAGGCGCCCCGGAGGATTGGGCCTGAGCGTATCCGTGCGGGAAATCTGCTTTAATGGGAAGACAGGCAAATTCTGGCTTTTCTGTCCCTCGGTGGCAGTGAGTCGTGGAGGGCTTACCGATTCATGTGGTTTCGCAAGTATTTCGGGTACGCGGCGTGTCCGGTTCTAGCAATGGCTCTGGTGTTTCCGGCGGTATCCCAAGCGCAACAGCAATTGCCGCAGTCCAGTTCGCAGCAGCAATATGAGCAGTTCCAAAAACAGAATACGCAGCAGCGGGCACAGGTTTTGCTGGAGGCGCAGCGGCGGCTTGAGGCGCGGCGCCAGCAGCGGACCCGGCAGATTATAGCCCAGACGTATAACTATAAGTACGAGATTTTCGGTGGCGGCGGATACCTGCGGTTCCGGCCGGGCCCCACGCTGCAGCACAACCAGGAAGCCGAGTGGAACCTTGGATTGACTGACTACCTGGGGAGCAGCAGCTGGGGTATTACGGGGGAGCTTCGGGGCTACTATGGAACGGCGTTTACGAATACACACCCGATCAATCAGGCGTACGAGCCGAGCATCACGCAGTATGTGTATCTGGGCGGGCCGACCTACCGGTTTTTCCGCGGCCAGCACTGGGGCTGGACGGCGCAGGTGCTGGGCGGCGTCGGGCAGGGCAAGTTCAGCGTGAATACGAATGGGCTGCCGCCGCAGCTAGTGGGCCTATATAAGGACGAGATGGCGCCGTATCTGGATATAGGAGCGTCTGTGGATTACAACCTGAGCCCTGGACTGGCGATCCGGCTGACTCCGGAGTATTTGCTGAGCACGTATGGGAGCCAGCTGCAGGGGAACAAGGGCTGGCAGATCGATCTTGTGTACCGCATGCACCATCGCAAGAAGTACAAGATGTTCCCCGCAAGGTAGAAGTGGAAACCGGACGATGGAGGCGGGACCCCGCCCAGGGAAGGGCCGTGCTGAAAGGCGCGGCCCTTTGCTGTTGCGAGGGAAAGTTTGGCCCGGGGACGGGGATCTGTGGCGAAGCGAGGTTGCTGTGCGCGGGTAAACCCTTGCGCATATCGTCTAAGCTACTGGTATGCAAAGTGGGAGATCGCTGACGGCGGATGTTTTGGTGATAGGAGCGGGGCCCACCGGATTGGCCTGCGCCATTGATGTGCAGGAGGCCGGCTACCGGGTCACGGTGCTGGACAAGGGATGCCTGTGCAACTCGTTGTTCCACTATCCATCGCACATGACGTTTTTCACGACATCAGAGCTGCTGGAGATCGGTGATATTCCATTTCCAAGTCCGAATGCCAAGCCCAGCCGCAACGAGGCGCTGGAGTATTACCGCAAGGTAGCGATGCACTATGGGCTGGATGTGCGCCAGTACGAGACGATTGTTTCGGTGCACGGTTCCGATGGAGATTTCAAAGTGCGGACGTCGGACCGGTATGGCCGGGCGAAGAGCTACGAGGCACGGAAGTTGATTGTGGCGACTGGGTACTACGATATTCCGAACCTGCTGGATGTTCCGGGTGAGGAGCTGCCGAAGGTGATGCACTACTACACGGATCCGCACCCATATTACGACCAGGACGTAGTGGTGGTTGGAGGGAAGAATTCAGCGGCGATTGCGGCGCTGGAACTGTGGCGACATGGGGCGCGGGTGACGCTGGTGCATCGCGAGGCGGAGATGCACCGGCATGTGAAGTACTGGATCAAGCCGGACGTTGAGAATCGCATCAGGAACGGCGAGATCAGGGCCTATTTTTCAAGCCGGGTGACGGGAATAGGGCTGGACACGGTGACGATGGAGACGGCGGCGGGTGCTGAGACGATCGCGAATGATTTTGTATTTGCGATGACGGGGTATCGACCGGATTTCTCATTTCTGGAGTCGCTGGGCGTGCGGATGGAGGGAGAGGATCGGACGCCGGTGTATTCGGCGGAGACGCTGGAAAGCAATGTGCCCGGTATTTATCTTGCGGGGGTGATCGTTGCGGGTGCGCGGACGAATGAGATTTTCATTGAGAATGGGCGCTTTCACGGGCGGCAGATTGCGAAGGGCATCAGCCAGAAGCTGAAGATGCCCGCAACGGTGATTGGCAGTGACTGACAAGGGCAGCAAACGGCGTTCTTCATCGTGGCTGCGCTGGATGTGGCCGCACTCTGTGCGGGGCCAGCTGGTGGCGGGCCTTGTAATGCTGGAACTCATTGTGCTGGGCGTGTTTGTGATGCTGCTGCTGAGGGCGGAGCGCTCGGAGCTGCTGGTGCGCACAGGACGCCGGATTATTTACGAGGCGAGTTTATCGGCGGCCGAAGGGGCGGCGGCGCTGCACGACGGAGATCCGGGAGCGCTTGCGGGTGTGCTGGCCGGGGCGCGGCATGATCCCGGCGTGAAAGGCATCGAGATTCTTGATGCCACCGGCCGGTTATTGGCGGAAAGCTCGGCGGAGCCGGTGACGTTTCCAGCCCTGAGTCTGACCCAGGCGGCGGCGGCCAAGGAGCCGTTGCTGAGCATCAGCAAAAGCGGGCAGGCGAATGCAGCCATCGCGGCGATGCGAATCGATGGCCTGCTGTACGGTTATGTGATTGTTCTGCCGTCGATTCAGCCGGATCTGCGGGAGTTGCACCAAACGCTGCGGATTACGGTCTTCGCGGCGATAATTGCGTTGGCCGGATGCACGTGGCTGGCAGGGCTGCTGGCGAATAATATTGCGCGTCCGCTGGCGCTTTTGCTGCGGTCCACGCGGCAACTGATTCGGAATCCGGAGGATAAGACCGCGCTGCCGTTGGCGACGAATGCGGACAATGAGGTGGGCGAGCTGACGCAAGCCTTCAATCGCCTGATTATGACGATCCAGGAGCAGCGCGCGCAGTCCACGGAGACACTGGCGCTGCTGGATTCGATCCTGGCGAATGCGCCGATCGGATTTGCATTTTTTGATCGCCGTCACCGGGTGGTGCGGGTGAATACATTTCTGGCAAAGATGAACGGGCTGGCGGTGAGCCGGTACAGCGGGAAGACCCTGATCGAGGTGTTTCCGGGCCTGGCCGGAAAACGGCTCGACTACGGAGTGGAGCGGGTTCTGGAAAGCGGCGAGCCGGTTCGCGACCTGGAACTGGAGGGCGAGGCAAGCCGGCGGGATCTGGCGGAGAACGGGGCAGCGGGGAGTTCGCCTTCGCGGACCTGGATCGTGAATCTTTATCCGATCGGGACCGAGGATGAGCCGATACGGTGGGTAGGCGCAGTGCTGGTGGATGCGACGGGACGTAAGCAGGCCGAGGAAGCACTGCGAAAGACGGAAAAGCTGGCGGCGGCCGGGCGGCTGGCGGCTTCGATTGCGCATGAGATCAACAATCCGCTGGAGGCGGTAACGAATCTGCTGTATCTGATCGAGCAGGCGAACCTGGATCCTGAGTCGGCGCAGTTTGTGGCGATGGCGCAGCATGAGTTGGCGCGGGTGTCGGAGATCACGCAGCAGACGTTGCGCTTCTACCGGCAGTCAACCTTGCCGGGACCGGCAAAGCTGGGTGAGCTGATGAATTCCGTGCTGGCGCTGCACCAGGGCCGTTTGGTTGCGATGCAGATCAAAGTGGCGCGGGAGTATGATCCGGATGCGACCCTGTTCTGTTTTTCGGGAGAGATTCGGCAGCTATTTACGAATCTGATTTCCAACGCGGTGGATGCGATGATGCCGAATGGCGGACGGTTTACGATTCGCATCCGGCGGGCTCACGGAGCGAAGAATCCAGAGCAGGAGGGCGTGCTGGTGACGATTGCGGACACCGGCTGCGGGATTCCTGCTGAGACGCTGCCGCATATTTTCGAGCCTTTCTACACGACGAAAGAGGCGACTGGGACAGGACTGGGCCTGTGGGTGAGCGCGCAGATATTGCGCAA
>CAZWSD010000244.1:0-5654 GCA_964636535.1 uncultured Acidobacterium sp.
ATTACCTCCCCGTTGCCCGCGCTCCGCGGCGAATCTGCGGCGGCGATTACGTCGCGTTTGCGGCGGATAGCGGTTATCGCGCGTGGCTTCGATTGGGCTGGGCCCGGGTCCGCATGACCCCGCCCCTCGGCGTCATGCCTTCCGCGCTCGTTGGCCCAGCGCACTAACGCGCCGTCGGCAAAGCGGGGCAACGGGCCAGGGAGCATCCCGGTGCGTGTCGCCCCACGTAGGTAGGCGACGCGAGGGCAACCGGGACGTGCAAAGCGAAGGGCGGCGGGCGGAAAGGAAGGTTGGCTCCTCAGGTAGGACTCGAACCTACAACCCTCCGATTAACCGTCCCATGAGGCATAGCGGCGCGGATGACCGTTCGCGGGAACACCTGGGTGCTGGGGCCCTGGCGACCGTGACCTTAACTTGAACCCTGTTTTCCGTAGCCCTCTGAGCTCTCCTCACCGCCGTGCCCGGCCTACCCAATTCCCTCCAGCGTTCCCGGTGCGGGTCATCGGCCGCGGCGAATGCGCCGTGTAGCGCCGCCAGCGCGCCGGACGCCTATGCCGGCGGGGCGCCGCCACCGGGAACTCACACGCTCCCTAGGGCATACCAAAATGGCGTCCGCCGCGCCCACACGCTGCCGGCATAGCGCCGGTGCAGGAGCCGGTAGCACGCCCGCGACAAGGGACCGGTGGCGGCGTCCCGGCCGCCGTAATGGGTTGTACGGGCCGCAAGCTTGCGCATTTCGACCGGCAAATCCAAATGGAAGAGCATTGGGCCACCGCAGCCGTCGAGCATTGGAGGGCGCGGAAATGACCTGCCAACCCAAAGCGGAGCTATTCGAAAGTCGCTTCGTTGATCGCACGGAACGGCAACGCCGTCGTTTGCTCATCCAGCGCAAATCGCTCCCGGCCCGGATAGACGACCCAGCGACGGCCAATGCCCAGATCGTCCGCGGCAACATAGAACCCCTTCGCCGGGCGCGGATCGAGGGAGCGCTTCACTTCGATCGCGTGCCGCCGCCTCGATCCGACGCGCAAGACGAGATCGATCTCGGCCCCGTTCGAGCTGCGGTAAAAGCAGGCTTCCCCGCCCGGCCCAACGAGCGTAAGAATATTCTCGACGACGAGCCCCTCCCAACTCGGGCCGGCCACGGGGTGGCCCAACAGATCCTCCATGCCGGCGATCCCGAGCAGGGCATGCACCAGGCCGCTGTCACGCACATAGAGCTTCGGCGAGCGCACGAGCCGCTTTTTCGCGTTCCCAGCCCACGGCTCAAGCCGCCGGACCAACAACAGGTCGGCGAGCACGTCCAAGTACCGCGCCACCGTTTGCCCGCTGACTCCCAAGCCCGCGGCCATGGGCGCCGCATGAAACAGCTGTCCCTGCGCGTGCGCCAGCATGCGCCAAAATCGGTGCAGCGTCTCGGCGGGTATGCGGGGACCGAGCATCGGAATGTCGCGGTCGAGATACGTTTGGATGAACGCCTGGCGCCAGGCCGCCGAGGCATTGTCGTCCGCGGCGAGAAAGCTTTCCGGAAAGCCGCCCCTCAGCCAGAGGCGATCAAGAACGCCGGCGTCAGGCCCCAGCACTTCCGTCCCCGTCAGCGATGCCAGTTCGACATAAGCGATCCGGCCAGCCAGCGTCTCGGCCGACTGCCGCATGAGATCCATTGAGGCCGAGCCCAGGACCAGAAACTGCCCGGACCGGATGCCCCTTCTCCGGCGGCGGTCGATGATTCCCCGCAGAACCTGGAAAATGCCCGGCAGGCGGTGAATTTCATCGAGGATCACCAGCTTGCCTTCCTGCGCGCCGAGGTACAGCTCCGGTTCCGCCAACCGGGCCCGAGCCGAGGGCAGTTCCAGGTCCAAATACACCGCCTTGTCTCCCCGCTGCTCGGACACCAGGGTCGCCAGAGTGGTCTTGCCGACCTGGCGCGGGCCCAGCAGGGCCACAGCGGGAAACTGCTCCAGCGCGGCCTCCAGCCGGCGCATTGCGAGACGGGCGATCACGACCATGCAATTATGCCACGAAATGGAAGATTTGCATGGTTCAATCCCGTCCTGAGGTGCATTGATGGGCCGCTGCGAGTCACAATCCCCCGCTGCGGGGAAGGCACGAATCAAGGAACGGGTTGGCATCCGAGCTCCCGCGCGGTTCCATCCAAACGGGTCAAAGCGCCGGTGCAGTTGGCGCCGGCGGAGTTTTTCTTGATGCTCGTGCGGCTTTCGTTGCGCGAGCAGGTGGCTGTGGCCTTTGCCGGCTGGCTGGGTCCCCGCATCAGCGAGGCCTTCTGTTGCGCGCCCGACGGTCGGGGCGCAACCGGTTGGCAAGCAAAGACCAGCGGAAGCGTGCCGCCGGGGTGCTGCCGGTTAGGATCCACGCCGCCCCCACTGCGATGGCGGTTCAGCCACAAAAATGGCCTGGGCTCACCGGCTACAGTCGTAGCCCCCCAGGTTTTCCTGGCGGCTTGCCCCCAATTGGCAGCAGATCGGCAGCAATCGGCAGCAGGCCGATTCCGAAAGGCACGCAAGTTGTTGAAGGATTTGGCTCCTCAGGTAGGACTCGAACCTACAACCCTCCGGTTAACAGGGCGGACGCCCGTATGGGACGGTATAGGCCCCAATTGATTCCATGGGGCTTAGGGGAAGGGAAGTGTTGCTGGTTTAGGCACGTCTCGGCCCCTTCGGCAGCGATTCGGCAGCAGCACGGCAGCAGGTGAGGCCGTTAATCGGGTATGTACCCCTCGTCACGCTCAATCTGGTGCCTTCATTGTTGTGGAGGTTTGATTGTCGCGGTTGCTGCTGGAGGTGTAGGCTGCCTCAACGCGCGAACCGCCGACCCAAGGGCTGTGAAGTCACTCTGCACGCGAATTATGTTCTCAAACAATGCATTGAGTACCGTTCGAATTGCTTCCGCCTGCTCCATCCATTGGCTATCGGAGAGCTCGTGAAGCTGGATGCTCAGTGGGCGGTGCAAGAGCACCAGTGGGTTCTGTCCATCCGCGATCAGAAGCCTTTCGGGTATGGCATTTTTCAACCGCTCGACCGCCTTTGAAAACCGGGTTTCCTTCTTGGCCTGTTCGAACTCTTCAAGTGTGGCCGGTGATGCACCGTTCATCCTCGCCGCGTCTTGGAGTTTGGAAATCAAGTCTTGCCACTGATTCTCCACGACGCGTCGGTAATACGCAGCTGCTGCAATACCAAGGCCGTCCCGCTCCGCACGTAGGCCCTTCCTGTACAGATCAAGGTCTTCAGGTGTCAGCATCCGCTGCAGCCGGGGAGCCACATGCGATTTGAAGGGAGGGTACTCCCCAAGCTTCATCACCTCGGCAGAACGGGGGGGGTGCGTGTGATGGCAACAGCGTATGTCTTTCGTGACTGGCGGCAGTCGCGGCAGAAATAGGAAAGATAACTAAACTTCGCCTTGCCATGCTCGACGTAGACGCGTCCGCCATCCAGATCGAACCGGCGAACCCCCCCATCGCACTCGCAATAGAGTGTCAGGGCACCCGCATCCCCGCCGATGTCGGCGTAGCCGTAAAGGTCAATGAGATTCAAGATGGTTTCCGTTCGATACGAGGGGACGTCCTCCAAAAAACGCCGCCACTGGTCGATAGGAGTGAGTGTTGGTTCACCGGCCATGGGTTTGAGCATAGCAACGGGCACGCCTAACCGGGAAGCGCCTCAGTGCTGGGCAAGGACGTGATTGGCCAACACACTCACAGCATGCGACAGCTCCGACAAGGTCGCGACAGTACCATCGTCGGTCACTCCCGCGGCGCGCTCGGTGTCGTATTTCTGGAGGACATGAGCCAACAAAAGGCTTTCAGCGGCGAGTTGGGTGAGATCCGGCGCCTCTGAAATCGTGTGGATCGCGCCGCGCCCCGCAGTAATCGTCTCGGCTTTAGCAGCGCGTTGGAGAGCACGCTCAGCGACATTTTCCGGGCTCCGCCAAACGGCACCGTACCACCAGATCCCGACAGCGAGCAGGATGAAAAACTACACATCCATCTTCGGAATCCCCCACCCGTCAGTGCCATGCTCCAGCCGCGCCATCCCGCTGCTAATGAACTCCATGGGATGCCCTACTCCAAGGATGATCGCGTGCTTTGTTCGCCATGCCGCAAATCATGCCACCACCCACGTAATCCCCGCCAGTGGCCAATTTATAACGCCCATGTTCCATGCCGACCCCGTTCCGAAGCCATCGCCACAGGCCAACGTCGCAACTGGAAAAGGCATTCTGGCGGCATTCGCCGACCGCAGAACGCGGCATTTTTCGCCGCTGACCATCAGGTTAATCACCCAAAGGCCATCGCGCAACCCGTTGACTTTCAACAGCTTGCGCTGCCCGCTGCCGACACCGCTGCCAATTGGACCGCCCCGCCCGCGCCGAAATTCCGAACGGAAAGAAGGCCGCAAGTCGTTGAAAACACTAGGTTAATCGGCTAATCGAAACAATCGGAAGTTCTGGCGGGGAGCAGCATTACCAGCCGCGAAATTTTTTTGGTGCCGTAAAGTGCGGCATCCCGGCGGCACGGAAAAAGGTATAGGCGCGCGCTGAGTGATGCCCCACGACGACGAACTCCAACCCATAGCGACACCAATTTCCCAACACACCGTCGAGAAACCGATCCCCACACCGCCGAAGAAGCGCAACGGTAGCCGTCTCCGATGGGTGTACCGCCAGCCGAAGGAGTGGTCCCCGGCGGTGTACCGGCAGGTTTACGCCCTCGCGAAGGCCCAGCCCACGCTCAGGGAAGGCCCAGGAACGGCTTGCCCAGTACATGGCGGAACAGCGGGTGGCCATTGTGCAGTGATTCCGCCCATTACGGGTCCAGTGGGGCTGGCTTCGGCCAGCTTTTTTGCTACGGTGTTCGGGGTTTGTGTGTGCTGCTACCATCTGTGCGTGGTCTGGCCTCCCCGACAATTGTTCGTCGCTCTACCGCATTGGCTTTGGTCGGCGCTAGCTACCCCACAACTCGCCAGCGTCATCCAGATCGGGGTGGGTGTGCTCATTTGGCGATACGTCAGATTGACGAGGACGTTGGCTATCAATTCCGAACTCCAAGTGGAAGCGCTGCAAACCCCGTGCTTGACGTTGGAATCCAAAGGGACCTCTCCACCCCAAGCGTCGGTCGTGAATCAAGGCAATGGACCGGCAGTGGATATCCGCTGGAAAATCGTCCCGCCGGATGAAGGCCAAGAGCCGAACCAAGGCGTCTGGGCATTAATCGCAGCGAAGGGTCGCGGGAAGACATTGTCATTTGCCCAAGCGATGCAACACACCTACACCGTCGTCTTTCAGTACAAGAGCCTGAGCACCACGAGGTACGAGTCGAGATTCACGGTAGAGGGGAACACGGTTCAGCAAGAGGCTTACGAGCGGTTGGAGCGGTTGCCGAACGCGAAATCCAGCACTGCCCGATTCCGGGCTGTGTATAACGCACCCAAAGCGGCTCGAACCCAACACACCGGCGGCTAGCCATTGCGACGATTGGGAAGGCCCCAGGCGCCGGGCCACATCACTGATTGCTCGATTGGCAGCAGATCGGCAGCAATCGGCAGCAGGCCGATTCCGAAAGGCACGCAAGTTGTTGAAGGATTTGGCTCCTCAGGTAGGACTCGAACCTACAACCCTCCGGTTAACAGCCGGATGCT
>CAZWSD010000245.1:0-332 GCA_964636535.1 uncultured Acidobacterium sp.
GTGAGGCCGTTTTGCGGGGCGTTGACCTGGACGGTGCCGATGAGCTCGGAGGCTTTGTCTTCGAGGTTGATGACACCGATGTGGGCTCCGAGAGCGGTGAGTACGTCGAGGAGCGAGGCGCGGCTGGGGTTGAGGCCGAGATCGTCAAAGATGAGATTAGAGCCGGGGAAGAGCGCGGCGGCGCAGAGGAAGAATGCAGCGGAGGAGATGTCTCCGGGGACCTTGGCCTCGATGGCGGAGAGCTTCTGGCCGCCGTGTATGGAGACGGAATCGAGAGTGCGTTCGATTTCTGCACCGAAGGCGCGGAGGGCCAGCTCGCTGTGGTCGCGGGT
>CAZWSD010000245.1:342-1735 GCA_964636535.1 uncultured Acidobacterium sp.
GGACGGCTTCGCGGACGATGGTGGTTCCGCTGGCCTGGAGGCCGGCGAAGAGAATAGCCGATTTGACCTGGGCGCTGGGTACGGGGGTGAGGTAGTCGATGGCGTGGAGGGCCGCGCCGCGGATGAGCATGGGCGCGTGGCTGTCGGTGAGGGAGATGTCCGCGCCCATTTGCGAGAGGGGTTTGCGGATGCGCTCCATGGGGCGGCGGGTGAGGGATTCGTCACCGATGAGGGTGAATTCGCCCTGCTGCGCGGCGAGGAAGCCGGCGAGCATGCGCATAGTGGAGCCGGAGTTACCGCAGTCGAGCGGCGAGGATGAGGGCCGGAACTGGCCGCCTACGCCGGTGACTTCTACATTGCCGTCGCCTTTGTTGACAACCTTTGCGCCGAGGGCCTGGACGCAGGCGAGGCTGCTGGAGGGGTCGGCTCCGGTGGAGAAGTTGGTGAAGCGGCTCGTGCCTTCGGCGAGTCCGGCGAGGAGTGCGTAGCGGTGGGAGATGCTTTTGTCGCCGGGCAGACGGAGGCTGCCCTCAATGTTGCGCGCGGGCACGATGGTGCGTTCAGAAACAGAAAGGTGCAAGGTGATCGGGCTCCTGCTATCAGGATAATTCAGACCGCAGGGCAGTCCGATGCCGGCGGCACGGGCGAGGGTGCGGGTTGCGGGCAGAGGTTCTCTTTTGTCCGCCAAGCGTTACCCAGCTTACGCGACGCGGAAGAGACGTGAATTGCTGCCGTTGGCCGCTTGTGGATGGCAGGAATTTACAGTGGGAGTGGAAAACTCGGGGGGGGTAGTTCGTCATCTAAGTCATCTCAGTGCCGAGGTTATCAATCCGTTAACCTCAGGCGGCGTAGAAACCGTTCTAGTGTGGAGAAGCCGAATGATGAATCTGTTGCGGAAGGGTTTGGTAGCGGTAGTGTTGCTGGGGTTGGGCGTCTCGGTTGGGAGGGCGCAGACGACGGTGGCGGGGAGCGTGTACGGGGCGTTTCGGTCGTCGACGAAGACGGGCGCCGCGACCAACTTCACGGTGGAAAGTCCGTCGAATGCGGCGGGTTTTCTGCTGGAAGTGCGGCATATCTGGAATCCGCTGATGGGTGTGGAGGCGACTTATTCGTATCACCGTGCGAATGACGCGTATTCGCATACGTTGAATGTGCTGTGCCCGGTTGCACCGGGACCGGCCTGCCCCGAGCAGATTACGACGGCGGGTATTCCGGCAAATGCGCAGGAGGTGACGGGAGACTGGGTGTTTTCTTTCCGGCTCGCGAATCTGAAGCCGTTTGCGCTGGTGGGCGGAGGGGTGCTGGTGACTTCTCCCACGACTGGAAATATAACTGCCACCATTACAGATTTTTATCCGCTGACAGGTTTGTCCTCTCGGACGACCAGCAGTAT
>CAZWSD010000245.1:1835-5621 GCA_964636535.1 uncultured Acidobacterium sp.
CCATTACAGATTTTTATCCGCTGACAGGTTTGTCCTCTCGGACGACCAGCAGTATTCCTACGCGGACGGAGACCAAGGGCGTTTTCCAATATGGAGCAGGGCTGGACTGGACGGTGCTGCCGCATATCGGGCTGCGGTTTCAGTATCGGGGAAATGTGTACAAGGCGGCGGATTTGAGCAGCGCGTTCTCTTCGACGGATAAGTTCACGCAGGATGCGGAGCCGATGGTGGGGGTGTTTGTCCGGTTCTGATAGAGGCCGTGAGCGGGCGATGTTCTGCCGCCGCTGGAACTCATGTGGATGGATGGCTCTGAGGTCGGTATCATGGGTGGGCGATTCTCAGAGGAGGAATTCATGCGCGGTAAAAAATACCTGGGATTGCTGGCGGGGATGGTGGTGTGCGCGTTGACGGCGGGCGCGCAGATGGGTGCGTGGGAGCCGAACCTGACGATTCAGCAGACGTATACGCCGCATCGGTCGTCAAGCTGGGACAGGACGGGCGGGAATCATGATTATCTGACGGTGGCGCCGGGCGCAACGGTGACGGTGCTGAATGCGGACGGGCCGGGCGAGGTGTCGCACCTCTGGTTCACGCTGGCGGACAACGAGCCGTACTTTCTAAAGCGCGTGGTGCTGCGGATGTACTGGGACGGCGAGAAGGATCCGAGCGTGGATACGCCGATTGGGGATTTCTTCGGGCTGGGGCTGGGGTACTACTACACGTGGCATTCGGCGGTGCTGTCGGTGGGGAACGAGCGGGCGATGAACTGTTTTTTCCCGATGCCGTTTGCCCGACATGCGCTCATCACGGTGACGAATGAAGGGAAGCAGCCGATCAACGCGCTGTACTACAACATCGACTACCGGACGTATTCGCATCCGCTGCCGGAGGGGACGCTGTATTTTCACGCGGAGTACCGGCAGGCACAGCCGAATCATGGGGTGGATGCGACGAAGAATTTGTACGGCACGAATAACTACGTGTGGATGACGGCCAAGGGACATGGTCAGTATGTGGGCGTGACGATGTCGGTGCTCGAGAACCAGAACGGCTGGTGGGGCGAAGGCGACGACATGTTCTTTATCGACGGGGCGAAGCGGCCGCAGATCGAGGGGACGGGTTCGGAGGATTATTTTCTGGGGGCGTGGAGCTTCGGCGACAAGCCGTTTTCGTATTCGACGTACGGGGCTCCGGTGACGGGCGATGGGCAGGAGCTGGAGGGCAGCCGGTGGAGCATGTACCGGTTTCATCTGGATCAGCCGATACCGTTTATGAAGTCGTTCAAGGCAACGATTGAGCATGGGACGGCGGATGACCGGTCGGATAATTTCTATTCGGTGGCGTACTGGTACCAGTCGCTGCCGCATGCTCCGCTGCCCAAGCTGCCGCCGGTGGAGGATCGGATTCCGAGGATTGTGCCGGTAGGGAAATGAAACCGGCGACGAATTCGGAGAGGGAAGTAAGGATGCGACGTTGGACAAGGGTGAAGTGTTCGGCGCTGGCGGGAGCGATGGCGTGCACGCTGACGGCTGGCGCGCAGATGCACGCAGGAATGGCGCAGAAGAAGACCGAAATTGAGCGGCTGTTTGCGATGGACCATATCAAAGAAAGCATCGTGAAGCCGCCGAAAGGGCTTTTGAAGTATCCGTACCTGGTGCCGAGCGGGCCGTATTACGAGCTTTTTGACTGGGACAGCTACTTTATGGGCGTGGGGCTGAGCTATGACCACGAGGGCAAGGCGCTGGAGACGACGGTGGAGGACTTTCTGAGTTTTGTGGGGCAGAACGCCGCGGACACCGGTTATACGCCGAGGGAGATAACGACTACGGCTTTGTGGGCGCTGCCGGAGCAGTGCAAGCCTTTTCTGGCGCAGATGGCTTATAGGGCAACGGAGACGACGGGGAGCGTGGAGTGGCTGCGGCCGTGGTACAAGCGGCTGGGCGAGACATTGCAGTTCTGGGAGAACACGCGGGAGCAGCCGAATGGGCTGTTTGTTTGGTTCAACGGCGTGGAGAGCGGCGTGGATAACAATCCGGCGGTGAGCGACAAGCCGGCGCTGTCGACCGAAGGCGTGGACTTGCAGTGCTACATCTACCGCGAGTACGAAGCGATGGCGTTGCTGGCGGAGCAGCTGGGGTATGCGAAGGATGCGGCGATGTATCGCGGAAAAGCGGCGGCGCTGAAGGAGAAGATTCAGACGCTGATGTGGTCGACGCGCGCGGGAACGTTTTTGAACATTAACGCGCGGACGGGGAAGAAGATTGACATTCTGACCTGGACGAATTTAGTTCCGCTGTGGGCGGGCGTGGCGACGAAGGCGCAGGCGAAGACGATGATCGAGGAGCATCTGCTGAACCGGAAGGAATTCTGGGCGCCGTATGGGATTCGGACGCTGGCTCCGAACCAGAAACTGTATGACCCGGTGCATGGATATTGGCGCGGGCCGGTATGGATTCTGCCGAATTACCTGCTGATGCATGGGCTGATGAATTACGGCTACCACAAGCAGGCGCTGGTGCTGGCGGGGCGGACACAGAGCTTGCTGGTGCGGGATTTGAAGGCGACGGGCGGGATGAATGAATGCTACAACCCGGATACGGGCAAACCGGAGGGAGCGGGGCATTTTGTGAGCTGGGATCTGCTGGGGGAGCATATGGTGTGGGAGGCGAAGACGGGGTATGATCCTACGGCGCTGGCCGCAGGTGCGCTCGCGCGCGTTGCGCTCCATACCCACCCGTAGCTTCGCGGGGTGAGGCGCTCCTCTTGTATTGATCGTGGCCGGCTAGACGATGCGGAGGGCGATAAGGGTTTCGTCGTCGAAGCGTTCGCAGTCTCCCTGGAAGTCCTGGACTTCGGCGAATATGGCTTCAACGGCTTCTTCGGCGGAGAGGTGGCGGTGGCGGGCGATGGCGTCGTTGAGGCGGTCGCCGAAGGACTGGCCGGAGTCGTTTTCGGCGTCGGAGATACCGTCGCTGAAGAAGTAGATTGAGTCGCCGGGGCGCATGGAGATGCTGATTTCCTCATATTGCGCAACGGGGAACAGTCCGAGGGGGAAGCCTTCGACCCGGACGAGCTCGATTTCGTTGTCGCGGCAGAGGATGGGCTGTACCGAGCCGGCGTTGGCGATCTGGAGAGTGAGGTTCTCGTCGTTCCAGACGGTGTAGAGCATGGTGACGTACTGGGAGTCGAGGTGGCGTTCATGCAGTGAAGCGTTGAGAGCGTGGAGCATGGCAGCTGGTGACGGTCGCTGGCTGGCGAGGGAGCGCAAGGCTCCGCTGACGACGGCGCCATAGAGGGCCGCCGCGGCCCCTTTGCCGCTGACGTCGCCGATAGCGAGGGCGCTTTGGATGTCGTCGTAGCGGAGATAGTCATAGAGGTCTCCGCCGATGGTGCGGGCGGGAAGGAAACGGGCGGCGAGTTCGGCGTGGCCCAGGTGTGGAAGGGCCTGGGGAAGAAGGCGGAGTTGAACTTCGCGTGCCATTTCGAGGTCTTGTTCCAGTTTTTGTTCTTGCTGGGCGACTCTTTGGTAGAGCTGTGCGTTCTCAATGGCGATGGCGATTTGCGCGGCCAGTGTGCTGAGGGCGCGGACATGATCCTCAGTGAAGTAGTTGGCTCGGGTGTGTTCGATGTCGAGGACGCCGATGACTTTGCTTTTGTAGATGAGGGGGACAGCGAGCTCGGAGCAGGTTTCCTCGTTGATCTGGTGGTAGCGGGGATCATTGCGGACGTTTGGAACATTTACAGGACGGCGCTCGGCTATGGCGGCGCCGACGATGCCGCGCTCGC
>CAZWSD010000246.1:0-5611 GCA_964636535.1 uncultured Acidobacterium sp.
ATATTGGCCTGCCGATTGAAGTTCGCGTCATCAATCTGAACAAGAAGCGCGGCAATGTGGTGGTTTCCCGCAAGGAAATTCTCGAAGAGGAACAGGCCTCCAAGCGCTCTGAGACGCTCGGACACCTTGAGGAAGGCTCAATCCTCACCGGCACGGTCAAGAACCTGACCGACTACGGCGCATTCGTCGACCTCGGCGGCATTGACGGCCTGCTCCACATCACTGATATGTCCTGGGGACGCCTGACGCATCCGCGCGACCTGGTGAACGTCGGCGATGAGATTCAGGTCAAGGTCCTCAAGTTCGACCGCGACAAGCAGCGGGTTTCGCTTGGATTCAAGCAGCTTACGCCTGACCCCTGGCTGGACGCCGCCGAGCGTTACCCGGTCGGCGCCCACGTTCGGGGCCGCGTCTTGAGCGTAACCGACTACGGCTCGTTCGTTGAGCTGGAGCAAGGCATCGAGGGACTGGTGCATGTTTCGGAAATGACCTGGTCCAAGCGCATGAAGCACCCCTCCAAGCTGGTGAAACCGGGCGACGAAGTCGAGACCGTGGTCCTCAGCGTCAATCCCACCGACCGTCGCATTTCGCTCGGCATGAAGCAGCTCCAGGAAAACCCCTGGGAGAGCCTCTCCGACAAGTATCCGACCGGCGTCACCGTGGAAGGCCGCGTTCGCAACCTGACCGACTTTGGCGCCTTTATTGAGATTGAGGATGGCATCGACGGACTGGTGCACGTCAGCAATCTGAGCTGGACCAAGCGAGTCAAACATCCTTCCGAAGTGCTCAAGAAGGGCGAAAAGGTTCGCGCCGTGGTTCTGGGCGTGGAGCCGGAAAATCGCCGCCTCTCTCTCGGCATCAAGCAGTTGGAGCCCGATGTGTGGGATACCTTCTTTGCCCAGCATCGCGTGGGCGATGTGGTGCACGGCAAGGTGCTCCGCACCGCGCAGTTCGGCGCGTTTGTGGAGATTGCCGATGGCGTGGAGGGACTCTGCCACATCTCCGAGGCTGCCGATCAGGTGGGCAGCCCAATCAAGCTGGAGCAGGGCGACGAACACGAATTCAAGATCATCAAGATGAACGCTGACGAGAAGAAGGTCGGCCTCAGCATTCGCGCCGTGGGCGAAGAAGCCAGCCGCGCCGATGTGGAAGCCTATAAAGCTCCGGTTTCCAGCTCGACCACCACGCTCGGCGACCTGGTCAACTGGAAGCGCGACCAGTAACGGAGCACAGTCGGCAGCAAAGGTGAAATGACCTCAAGCGCCATCCCTTGGGATGGCGCTTTTTCTTTCCCCCGGGGTGCGATGCGGCAGATACCGCTCACAACTCTTGGGAAAGCAGATGGTGCATCCGGCGCATGCGCCATGCCACGGCAAGAAATACCAGGCCCCCCAGCGCGGCGTAAATGCCCATCCACACGGAGAGCGCGCTTGCGCCCGCTTCCGGCTCCCAGACAAGGTAGAGACCAAAAATCGCCGCCAGCACGCCGCTCAGGCCGATCATCCATTCGCGCGCCGGCGTGTCGCGCAGCAGGAAAGCCAGCGCCACCCGCGCCATGCCTGTCAGAATTGCCCAGGTTGCGATGACGTAAACGAGCGCCAGCGCCGTCGACATGGGATAGAAAAACGCAAAAACACCTGCGCCCATTCCCATCAGCGCTTCCAACCCATTCAGCCACGGATGCAGCGACTCGGCCCGCAGGGCGAGCGCCAAATGCGTCAAGCCCTCCACAAACGCCCAGATACCGAACAGCAAATTCAACAGCGCCAGCGTAAGGCCCGGCAGAAAAAACGCCAGCAGGCCAAAAGCGATGGCGAACACTCCGCGCAGCATCCACACCCACCACTGCGCGAAATAAGTCATTGGCATCTTCACGGCCCTCCGAAAAATAGAAACTCCGCGCCGCGCGCCCCGCCTGTCAGGATCCTACGGCAACTGGCTGACGGCTTGCGTATGGTTCGCGCCCTCTTCAGACAAGGATGCAAGCAGCTCTGCCATTGTTACTTTCAGCAGCGGATGTCGCAGTTCCGGAGCAAGCTCGGCCAGCGGAGCCATCACAAAACGCCGCCGGTGCAGCTCCGGGTGCGGCACGGTCAGCCTGTGTGTTCTGATGACGTCATCGTCAAAAAGTAGCAAATCCAGATCGAGCGAACGTGGCCCCTTGGGAATGCCCGTAGCCCGATCGCGCCCGAAGCGGCGCTCGATCTCGAGCAGCGAGTCGAGCAGAACCTCCGGCTCCAGCCCCGTCTCGACGCAGGCAACCGCATTCACAAATCGGGGCTGGTCGGCGTAGTCCACCGGCGCGGTTTCGTACAACGATGACTGGCCCACCACCCTGCCCAGGCCGCCGAGCGCGCCGATTGCCTCCACCAGCGTTTCCCGAGGCGCGCCGATCGGCGAAGGCAGATTTCCTCCCAGACCGATGTAAGCCCGATGCAATGGAGCGGCTGTTTCTCTCATGAATCTTAGAATACGCAGGGCGATGCAACCAGCATACACAGGGGCCGCCGCGGCAATTTGCACACCGGACCTAGAATAGAGTGATGCAGCTGATGCCGGAAGACCGTCTATTTGTGCTCACCGGCGCGGGAATTTCAGCTGAAAGCGGTCTGGCCACATTTCGCGGCGCGGGAGGTCTTTGGAACGGACATCGCGTGGAGGAAGTGGCGACGCCGGAAGCATGGATGGCGAATCCCGAGCTGGTGTGGCGCTTTTACTCCATGCGCCGCCGCGACGCCATCACGGCCGAGCCGAATGCCGCACACCGTGCTCTCGCGCGAATTGAAAAGGAGCTGGGCGACCGCTTCTACCTCTGCACCCAAAACGTGGACGACCTGCACGAGCGCGCCGGCTCTCGCCGCATGCATCACATGCACGGGACACTTTTTGCCTCGCGCTGCGTGCGCTGCAACCGGCCGTTTGCTGACCGCGCGTTTTACGAGTCCGCCGCCGCGCTGCCCACGTGCCCGGAATGCGGCAACGCGGTGCGCCCGCACATTGTCTGGTTCGGCGAAATGCCGCTCGCGATGGACGAGATCTACGAACAGCTGGACCGGACCACAGTGCTGCTTGTCGTCGGCACTTCCGGCTCCGTCTACCCGGCTGCAGGTTTTGTGCAGATGGCCCGGCGACATGGCGCCCGCACCGTTTACATCGGTCCGGAAAAACCGTTGAATGCGGCGTCCTTTGGCGAAATTGTCCTTGGCGCGGCGACAGAAGCCGTGCCCCGGCTGTTCGCGAATCCCTGATTCTGCATCTCATGTTTCGTTCCAGTTCCGGGGAGGATGACGCACGTGTCCGACCTCGCTACCATAGAGGCTGTTATGGCATTTCCTATCAAAACCTGTGTTGTCTGCGGGGAAGAATTTGAGCTGCGTCCGGGGAAACCAGGCTTTGCCAATCGCTGCCCCGCCTGCAGCGAGTCGGACGAAGAAGACAAGCCCAAAGACCTCTCCAGCGGCAACCGCGAGCTGGATGCCGAACGCCGCAAGACCATTCGCGACATGCTTTACCGCGAGGAAAGCTGACGTCTCCAGGTACGGCCCGCCGGCGCCGACGCACATATGTAAAATACAGAATCGAATAGGACCAGAAGGGAAACAAAAGCAATGTCAGCATCCGTCATGGCGGCAATCCCCGCACTCAAAGATACCCACGCCCAGCTCAAGGCTCGCATGGAAAAAGCCGTCAAGGACTTCCAGGCCCAGATCACCTCCCTGCGCACCGGCCGGGCCTCCGTCCACATGCTGGATCATATTCGCGTGGACTACTACGGCACGCCGACACCGTTTCACCAGATCGCCCAGGTGAACGCCCCCGACGCGACCTCGATCGTCATCCAGCCTTGGGATCCCGGCATCATCAAGGAAATCGAGAATGCGCTGCGCTCCTCGGACAATGGCTTTAACCCGCAGAACGACGGCAAGATTGTGCGGATTCCCGTTCCGCCCATGACCGAGGAGCGCCGCCGCGAGGTCGTCAAGCATCTCCACAAGGTGCTCGAAGAGCACCGCACTGCGGTCCGCAACGTTCGCCGCGACGGCAATGACGCCATCAAGAAAGTCGCCAAGGACAAGCAGATTTCCGAGGACGAGGAAAAGCGTTCGCTCGAAGAAATCCAGAAGTTGACCGACGAGGAGATCAAGCGCATCGAAGAAATCGCCAAAAAGAAAGAGGCCGAGATCATGCAGGTCTGAGCCGAAGCCGGCGAAACCCGAACGGCCGGAAGAAAGCGGCGCAAGCAAAGCGGCTTTCTCGGGTCGTTTGTCTTTTCGATTGACTCTCTGGCTGCGCTCCGCCGCAGCGCTTACAATAGCCAGTCGTGAAAACCAGCATTTTTGACCTTTACAAGATTGGCGTCGGCCCCTCCAGCTCTCACACCATGGGCCCCATGCGTGCCGCGCGCCGCTTCGCCGTAACGCTGGCAGAGGCTGATCTCCTCGCACAAACCGCGCGAGTGCTATGCGACCTCTACGGATCGCTGGCGCTGACCGGCCTCGGCCACGGAACCGACCGCGCCGTGCTGCTCGGCCTTGCCGGCGAAGAGGCCGCCACGCTCGACCCGGACACGATTGAAGGCAAACTGGCCCGCATCCGCTCCTCACAGTCCCTTGCGCTGCTCGGCCAGGCGCCGATTTCCTTCCACGAGAGCGACGACCTGCTCTTCCATCGCGAGACGCTCTATCCACCCGACGCCATCACCCAGCATCCCAACGGCGTGCGGTTTACGGCCTTCGACGCAAACGGACGCCAGCTGCACTCGGCCACCATGTTTTCCATCGGCGGAGGCTTCATCGTGAACGACGGCGAGGGATCCGCCACCACGACTGCCGCGATCTCGCCCGTTCCCTACCCGTTTACCAGCGGAGCCGAATTGCTCGCCATGGCGAACGAGTCGCGTCTGCCCCTCACCGAGCTGATGCTGGAGAACGAGACGGCGCTGCGCATGCGGCAGGCGGGAACCGCCCGCGAGGAAGCCGCCGCGCAGGTGCGCCGCGAGATTCTGCGCATCTGGAACGTGATGAACGGCTGCATCTCGCGCGGCATGCGAACCGAAGGAATTCTGCCCGGCGGACTCAACGTGCGCCGCCGCGCGCCACGTCTCGCGCACCGGCTGCGCAGCCAGGGCTCGGTCGATCCGCTGGCGCCGCTCGACTGGATCACCGTCTACGCTATGGCCGTGAATGAAGAGAACGCCGCCGGAGGCCGCGTCGTGACCGCGCCCACCAACGGAGCCGCCGGCGTCATTCCGGCGGTCGCCCGTTATTATCTCGAGTTTCACGAGGACGCCGATGAAGACGGCCTCGTGCGCTACTTCCTCGCCTCGGCGGCCATCGGCGTTCTCTACAAGGAAAATGCCTCCATCAGCGGCGCAGAAGTCGGATGCCAGGGAGAAGTCGGCGTCGCCTGTTCCATGGCCGCCGGCGGCCTCGTCGCCGCGCTCGGCGGCGCCAACGAAGCCGTGGAGCACGCCGCCGAAATTGCCATGGAGCACAACCTCGGCATGACCTGCGACCCCATCGGCGGCCTCGTGCAGATTCCCTGCATCGAACGCAACGCCACCGCCGCCGTCAAGGCCGTGCGGGCCGCGCGCATCGCCATGAACGAAACC
>CAZWSD010000247.1:0-5588 GCA_964636535.1 uncultured Acidobacterium sp.
CGCGCATGAGGAGCGTGGCGATGAGGTCCTTTCCGCGCACGCCGAGCTTTTCGGCCAGATCCTTGACGCTGATGCCCTCGGTGACGGTGATGGTGCGGGTGATGGGCAGGGGTTCGGAGGGGACCTGTGCTCCGCCAAAACGGGAGGGCGGAGCGAAGCCCTTCATCGGTCCTTCCTTGGTCTTCGGATACTGATTATTGCGTCCGCCGCGACGTTGACCGGCGCCGGGGCGCTGGGCGCGAGGCGCTTCGCCGGGCGGAGGCACGAGGCCGGGCGCGCCTGCTCCACCGTTGGGTCGCGGTCCGCCGAAGCCACCGGGGCGCTGGCCAAATCCTGGTCGCGGTCCGCCAAAGCCGGGGCGGCCACCTGGACCGGAGGGGCCGGTGGGCTGGGTGCGAGTGGGATGCATGGGACGCCGTCCGGCGGGACCGGACTGCGGACGCTGGCCGGGGCCACCGGGACGGCGATCGAAGATGGGCTTGCCGCGCTGGAGACCAGGAGACGCGGAGGAGGCTGGAGGGGCTGCCGTTGCCGGCGGACGAACCGGCGCGGTGTACACCGGCCGAGGCCCGGTCTGGGGCATGATGACGCGTCTCTGTGACTGTGGCGGAGCCGCCGGCGCCGGAGTTTTGGCGGATTCCTGGGCCTCAGGGGGTTGCGCCTGCGGGGCCGTGGGAATGGCTGGAGGGGCGGCGGCCGCTACTGCAGCAGGCGTGGAGGGCACTTCAGGGGCGGCGGCCACCGGAGGCGGAGTAGCTGCCGGAGGGTTTACGACGACGTGGCTTTCCTGAGCGCCAGCGAGGGACGATTTGGGCTCCTGCGGAGTGGGTGGCGCCGGTGGTGGAGGCGGGGCGGCGACGACCGCGCGGGCGGGCGGCTTGGCAGCGATGGCAGGCTTGACGGGCTGGGCCGGAGGAACGATGTTGGGGGCCTGGCGCGGCTGAGGCACGATCCGGCGCGGAGCCGGCTTGTGCTGCGGCGGCGTGGCGACGGGTTTAGCAGCCACGGGAACGGGGGGCTTGGCGGGGACGGCAGCAGGAGGCCTGGGTGTGGGAGGGGCGACATGAGCCGTGGGGGGCGCAGGCGGGCGCGAGGTAGCAAGGGTCTGCTGCTCCTTGCGTTCCTGGATGGCCTTGAGTACGTCACCCGGTTTGGAGACGCGCGACCAGTCAATTTTGGGTCTAGGCTCTTCTTGTCTCGACGTAGAAGACTGCGCGGTTCCGCGAGCGCCGCGCCCGAGGAGAGCCCGCACGCGGTCGGCTTCTTCTGGTTCAATGGAACTGGAGTGCGTCTTCTTTTCAGTCACTCCGCATTCTTTCAGCGCATCCAAGATTTCTCTGCTCTTAACTTCCAGTTCACGCGCCAGATCGTTGATTCGAACTTTGCTCATCCGCCCCTTAGTCTTCCGACTGCTTGCCCACGTGCCTAGAACGTCATAAAAAGCCTCTCGAACGTGGGATCGTCTATGTCTATTATCCCCGGATTTACGCGGAACTGCGCGCTCATCTTAGAGACACCCTGATTTCGTTGCAACGGGGACAGGCGGGTTACGCACCTTTGTCCCCGCCGATTTCTGTATCCGCCGAGTCGGCGAAAGCTTGTTCTTCAACATCCTCCGGCCCGACGCCTTTGGCGTGCCGCTGGTGCCGCACGATCGTGGCGCTTACATCCTCAGTTCCCGCGGCCACGGGTTCGGCCCCGTCGGCGTCGGCCGCGGAGCCGGATTCGGTGTACTCGGCGATGGCTTCCTCGGCAATTTCGCTATGGATTACTCCAGAACTGTCTTCGGACTGGAACTCCTTGCCTTCCTGAGTGAGGTCTTGCTGCAGGGCGGCGATTTCTTCGGAGGTTTCCGCATCTGCCAGGGCTTTTTTCTGTTTGCTATCGTCGGCGGGAGGCTCCTCGCCTGGCTCAAACTGCCCGAAGTAGTGGCGAACCGCGGCGCTGATCTTTTCCAGGGTCTTTTCGCCGATGCCGGGAATCTCTTCGAGTTGCTCGGGAGTCATATCCGCGAGGGCTTCGACGCTGGTGACGCCGGCGTTGATCAGCTTCTGGATGATGGAATCGCCGAGTTCCTTGACTTCCTCGATCGCGGTTGAGGCGCCGGCGATGCCGGACATCTGCTGCTCGAGTTCCTGGCGTTTCTCTTCCTCGCTCTTGATGTCGATCTTCCAGCCAAGCAGTTTGGCAGCCAGGCGAACGTTTTGGCCCTTCTTGCCGATGGCGAGGGAAAGCTGGGTGTCATCGACGATGACCTCGAGCTGCTTTTCGGCGAGATCGGCAATGGTGACGCGGCTGACTTTGGCCGGCTGCAGGGCGCGCTCGGCAAAGGTGGTGATCTCATCGCTGTACTCGATGATGTCGATTTTTTCGCCGCGCAACTCGCGGATGATGGACTGGACGCGCATGCCCTTCATGCCGACGCAGGCGCCGACCGGGTCCACGTCCTTGTCGCGGGACATGACGGCAATCTTGGTGCGCTCCCCGGCTTCGCGGGCGATAGCGCGGATGGAGACAGTGCCGTCGTAGATTTCCGGCACTTCACTCTGGAAGAGGCTTTGCACCAGCTCGGGGGCGGCGCGGGAGACGATGACCTGGGGGCCCTTGGCGGCGCGGTCCACCCGCAGGAGCACGACGCGGACGCGCTCGCCGACGGCGAACTGCTCCAGGCGCGACTGCTCGCGGCGCGGGATGCGGGCCTCAGCCTTGCCGATGTCGAAGATGACATCCTGCATTTCCACTCGCTTGACGGTTGCGGTAAGGACTTCGCCGATCCGATGCGCGTATTCATTGAAGACCGTGTCGCGTTCGGCCTCGCGGACCTTCTGGAAGATGACCTGCTTGGCGATTTGCGCAGCGATGCGGCCGAGAATGTCGGTGGGTTTGTAAAAGCGAATTTCACCGCCGACCTCGACACCGGGGGCGAGCTGGCGCGCTTCCTCGAGCGTGATCTGGTTCAGCGGATCTTCAATTTCCTCGGCGGAGGCAACGACGGATTTGTAGATGTAGGCGCGAATTTCGCCCGACTCCCGGTCCAGCTCGGCGCGCATGTTTTCCTGCGTCTTATAGGCCTTGCGGGTGGCCAGAGCGATCGCATCCTCGACGGCGCTGACCACAATCTGGGGGTCAATGCCCTTCTCGTGGCTGAGCGCTTCAATACTTTGGTAAAGAGGACTTGCCATTCGTTTCTCTCAATTCATTCAGCTAAAGCTGTTGCGGTCTGTGACGGACGGCACCCGAGGTGTCGTCGCGGCGCAGGTGCTTAAATTTCCGGAACCAGGTTCGCTTTTTCAACGTTGGCCAGATCGATCTCGACATCCGTCTGGGCGACCTTCTTCTGCTTTCCCTTGCCTTGCTTGCCTGCCGTCAGATCCAATCTGACGGTATTGCCTTCGATCCTGGTGAGCCTGCCTTGCCAATGGCGGTTTCCGTTGACCGGGTCAAAGGTCTGGATCTTGACCAGGCTACCGGTAAATCGTTCAAAATCATCCCTGCCTGCGAGCCGCCGGTCCAAGCCCGGAGAGGAAACCTCGAGGGTGTACTCTGCGGTGCCGGGAATCAGGTCTTCCACGTCAAGCAGGGCGCCAAAGTCGGAGCTGAACGCCTGACAGTCTTCGTGCGTGACACCGGCCAGGTGCTCAGGGTTCGCATTGGCCGGCATCTGTTCCGACTCCAGCGTTTGGGTCAGTCTGGCGCGTTGGGCGGCGTTTTTCTCGATGAAGATACGCAAAAGGCGGTGCTTAGCTCCGCCCTGGAACTCGATATCGACGAGATCGAGGCCGTGCGAAGTGGCGACGCGCCGGGCCGCCGAGCGAATCTGATCGAGATCAAAGGCCATAACATTGCAGCAAATAAAAAGTGGGCTCTCGCCCACTCCACCTCCGCGCCAACTACTTACACGCCGGATGAACCTGTCCGCTCTTATAGAGTACCGCTGGATGGGGAAAGATTCAAACGGGTTTCGGCTCTCTGACTAGTATGCCATTCCTATCCTGGAGGCGAAAGGCGGCGAATGTGTTTACCAGAGCAGTTTGGCCCCGAACTGGATCTGGCGGGCGGTGGTGGCGGTGCTGGTGACGACTCCGGCGGTGGGAGAGATGCCGGAGGGTGTAAAGACGACCAAGTTGGGCGTGTTGAAATTGGCGCGATTGAGCAGATTGAAGAATTCGGCGCGGAACTGGAAATGGAGATGGCCGCGGAGGGTTGTGTTTTTGAGGGCGGAGAAATCCCAGGTGGCGAGGGCCGGGCCGGTGAGGGAGTCGCGGCCAAGGTTGCCGTAGAAGCCGCTGCCGGGAGGGGGAGCCAGGAACGCCGCTGGGTTGAACCACTGGGTGGGCCTGCCGGTGATGATGTGGCCGTGGAAGGCAGGGTTGACGAAGGGCCGGACGGGGTTTGTGCCGTCGCCGTTGTTGGAGGGGTTGTAGCTGAGCTCGGGGGTGAAGGGGAAACCGGACTGGAGGCTGACGATGGAGGTAGCCGTCCAGCCGGAGGCGAGGGTGTTTGCAAAGCCGTGGAGGCGCGGGAAGAGGCGCTGCCCATGGCCCAGGGGCAAGCGATAGAGCGCATCGAGAGTGGAGACGCTGCGGACGTCGTAGGTGGCCGGACCCCAGTCGGCGCGAAGCTGGAAGGGATTGGCGACCAGGCCCGGGGCGTTGCCGGAGGCGGTGGCGTTGAGGGAGTCTCCATCGTCGAGGGATTTGGACCAGGTGTAGACGCCGCGTAGCAGCAGGCCTTGGGTCAGGCGGTGATGGAGGTCCAGTTGGAGGGCGTTGTAGGAGCTGGTTCCGAGCGAAAACCAGGCCCAGGCGGCGCCAAGGTTGGGATTGGCGAGAGGGGTTCCCGCGGGGATGTAGAAGGCGCCGTTGGGAACGGCGGATCCGGCGAGGGGCGCGGGGAAAGCGGCGGGATATACAGCCGGACAGGATGCGGCTGGACAGACGGTTGGAGTGGGCTGGTTGTCATCGAGGCTGAGCATCTCGTGATAGCCGTGCGAACCGATGTAAGCAGCGGAGAAATAGGTGCTGGGGGTGAACTGGTGGTCGATGCGAAGCGTCCAGGAGATGAGGGTAGGGGTTTTCATGTTGGGCTGGACGCCGGCGGGCGCGATTTTAGCGCCGGGCGGAGGGGTGGCTGCTGAAACGGGGAGGGCGGAGAGGGGCAGATTGAGAGCGTGATAGGTGGGATTGAAGGGGGCATTCTGGTCAAGGCGATAGCCGAGGGCGTCCTGCATGTCGGTGTACAAGCCGAAGCCGGCGTGAAGGACGGTTCCGGAGACGGGCTGCCAGGCCAAGCCGATGCGCGGCTGCGGCAGGAACTTTGCGTAGTTGATGGTGAATACGGAGTGTCCGACGCGAGGCTGGGTCTGGATGATGCCGTTCTGGAAGACGAAGTTCGCCGCGCGATTGTGGGCTTCATTCCAGCCGTTGGTGAAGCCGTCGCGGAAGCCGAGCGAAGCGGTGAGGCGGGGCGTGAGTCGAATGATGTCCTGTGCGTACCAGGCGCCCATGAGCATGCGCCAATTCATCTCGGTGGGCGCGGGGTCGTAGCCGAGGTTTGCGATATTTCCCTGCAGGAACTGCTGGAGGCCG
>CAZWSD010000248.1:0-5570 GCA_964636535.1 uncultured Acidobacterium sp.
GGCGGCTGCGAAGTAAATCCGGGGCAGGTACACACAAAGACGGCAGGCACTGCGCCTGCCGTCTTTGCATTTTTGCCGCCGGAATGTGGTTTGTCATCGCTCCTGGGGAGCGGTTTCGAATTCTTCGGCGACCCAGGTGGTGAAGGCGGCCATGGATTGTTTGCGGCCGAGGAATGCGTTGACGATGGACGTGCCGGGGATGGAGCCGCCGGGTTCGAGGACGGTGGTGCGGTATTTGTGAGCGGTGTCGGCATTGAGCAGGTCGTTGGGCGGGAACTGAGCGAAGAAGTCGAGGGCGATGACCTTGTCGTAGAGGTAGGTGTAGTAGTTCGAGGTGTAACCGACGAGATGGGTGAAGCTCGAGTACATTCTGTTGCCGTCGATCCACTGGTAGGGCAGGAATCGTTCGTAGAGGTCTTTGAGGAGCTGGTCGGGGTCGAGCTGATCGGGCGGGATGCGGTGGGTTTCGAGCGAGTAGGTGGTGTAGTAGATCTGAGTGCGGACCCAGTCGGCGCGGCCGAAGGCTCCGGCGCGGTTCATGCGGTGGACGAGCTCGGCGGGGATGGGCTGGTTGGTTTGGTGGTGAAGGGCGAAGGTGGCGAGGAGCTCGGGATCGCGGAAGAACTCTTCGAGGAGCTGGGAGGGGACCTCGACGAAGTCGCCTTCGGTGGCGATGCCGCTCTGGCCGGCCCAGCGCTGGCGTCCACCGAGGAGAGCGTGCATGAGGTGGCCGAACTCGTGGAAGTAGGTAACGACATCGGAATACTGCATCAGGGCGGGGTTTCCGTCCTTTGGCTCCGGGAAGTTACAGATGAGGGCGGCCTCGGGGAGCTGCTTTCCGGCGACACCGGGGATGAGGGGATGGGCGGAGAACCACTTGTCCTTGCCCTCGCGGGGGTGCATGTCGAGGTAGAAGCGGCCTACCATCTGGCTGCCTTCGTAGACCTCCCATGCGGTAACGGAGGGGTGCCAGACGTCGGGGTTTGAGATTTGGCGGAAGGTGACGCGGAAGAGTTTTTCGGCGGTGGCGAGGACGCCTTTTTGCGCGCGGTCGTAAGGGAAGTAGGGGCGGACGGACTGGGAGTCAAAGGCGAAGGCGGAGCGGCGGTACTGCTCGAGCCAATAGCCGCGGGAGGCGGCGTCAATTTGGGTAAGACCGGGCTGCTGTTGGCGGGCGAAGTCGAGTAGCATGGCGTATTCGCGCTGCGCGCCCTCTCGGGTGGCATCGGCGAGCTCGTCGAGAAAGGCCTGCATGTTGGCGGCGGATTCCATCATCTGGTCAGCGGTGGCGAGATCGGCCCAGGTGTCGAAGCCGAGGAGGCTGGCGACTTGCTTGCGGGTGTGGAGCAGGTCGAGGAGGATGGCGCGGTTCTGTGGGTATGCGCGGGTGTTGTAGGCGAGGTGCATGCGGCGGCGGAGTTCGCCGGACTTGGCGAAGGTCATGACGGGCATGTAGTCGGGGAAGTCAGTGGTGAGGACGATTTTGCCGTTGTTGGGGCCTTCGGTGGCGGGGGGATGGGCGGCGAGGAAGTCGGGGGGCAGGCCGTCGAGCTGGGAGGGGTCGTCGATGAGGACGGTGTTGCCGTTTTCCTGGACGTTACGGGCGAAGGTGAGGCCGGCGAGGGTGGCATTTTCCTGGAGCTGTTCGAGTCTGGCGCGTGTGGGGTCGTCGCGGTCGACGCCGGAGAGGCGGTATTGGAGGAGGGTGCGCTCGAGGTAATGGCGGGTGGCGGGATCGAGGTTTTCAGCGGGGATGGCGGCGAGGGCGTTGTAGACGTGGCGGTTGAGGGCGAGCTGTACGGCGACCTGGGAGATTTTCTGGGCAAGTTCCTGGGCCTTGTCGCGGATGGATTTATCGGGGTAGACGCTGTCGAGGAGTCCGACCTGGGAGCCGGCGGAGGAGAGCTCGGCGAGGGCATCGTCATAGGGCTGGAGGGAGTTTTGGGGGGTGCGGGGGCCGGAGACGGCGAGGAGGCGCTCGATGGCGGCCTGGTGTGCGGCGATTCGCTGGTCGACCCAGGCGGCGAAGGTATCCGGGGTGAGCGGGGCGCCGCCGGGGTTCCAGGGGTGGGCTGTTGCGGCAGAGGCAAGGACAGGGTTTTGCTGGGGCAAGGGAAGATCCTCCAAAGTATCGATGTTAAATGGTGAAGGCCGGACAGGCGGCACGGCTCGGTCGGCAGGGTCGGCAGGGTCGGCAGGGGCCTCGGGACCAAGCTGTATCCCGGGGGTAGGCGGGCGTGAACGCAGGCACAGAGATGGCGGCGAGGGACGGTACCAAGTATGGACGCCCGCGAGTTCTGTGATCGCGGAGGGGGAAAGAGCACTATATTTGATAGGGAATCGGTTGCATCCGGCGGAATTCGTCTTTAATATGCCGCAATTGTACTTATGAATGATCGACTTGCTGCGTCGCAACCACAATCCGGCCTGGACAGCGCGGTAGGCCCCTTGGCCATAGCGCCTGCGCAGCTTCTGCGCTCCCGGATCAGCCGGGTGTGCGTGGCGATCGGTGCGTCCAGCCCTGAGGATCTGATCGAGAAGGCGGGCGAGGCGGCGCGTGGGAATCCATTTCTGGAGTTCCGGCTGGACTACCTGTCGAAGCCGGCGGATGGGCTGAAGCGGATCGAGCAGTTTTTGTATGAGCGCGGGGAAGTGACCGCGATAGCGACGTGCCGCAGGTCGGCGAATGGCGGGAAGTTCAAGGGCAGCGTACACGCGGAAGTGGAGATTCTGCGGAAGGCGATCGAGGCGGGCTGCGACCTGATCGATGTGGAGGTCGAGACGGCCGAAGAGCTGAAGCCGGCGGAGCTGGAGCGCGTACGGACGCAGGGCGCGGCGCTGATCATCAGCCATCATGATTTTAAGGCGACGGGAAACCTGGACAAGGTCTTCGATCGGATAGAGCGGTTCCGGCCGGACTACGTGAAGGTGGTATCGACGGCGACGAGCCTTGCGGACAACGTGAAGATGATCCGTTTTCTGGAGCGGACGAGCGACCAGGCGAACATGATTGGGATCTGCATGGGAGAGCAGGGGCTGATATCGCGGGTGCTGGGAGTGCGTTCGGGCGCGGTGTTTACGTTTGGGTCTTCTAGTCCGGGTGAGGAGACGGGACCGGGCCAGATATCGGCGCGGGCGCTGCATGAGATTTACCGGATCGACGAGCTTTCTCCGGCGACGCGGGTGTATGGGGTGGTAGGGAATCCGGTGACGCATTCGCTGTCACCGTTGATCCAAAACCTGGCGTTCCGGCGGGAGACGGTGAACGCGGTGTTCCTGGCGCTGCAGGCGACGGGAATTGACGATGTGCTGACGCTGGTGCGGGAGATACCGCTGCACGGGCTGGCGGTAACGATGCCGTTCAAGGGCGAGATTCTGAAGCACCTGGCGAATACGGATGTTTTGTCGGAGAAGATAGGAGCGTGCAACACGGTGGTGCGCGCGCTGGAGGGGAAGCTTTACGGCTTTAACACGGATGTGGCGGCGATCGTGCGTCCGCTGGAGCGGCGGCTGCCGCTGCGGGGCGCGCGGGTGCTGGTGATTGGTGCGGGGGGCGCGGCGCGGGCGGCGGTGTTTGGTTTGAAGGACAAGGGCGCCGAGGTGACGATATTGAATCGGACGCCGGAGGCGGCGCAGAAGCTGGCGCGACAGGCCAAGGCGAAGACGATCAAGTATGAGCAGTTGGGCAAGGCGAGCTTTGACGTGATCGTGAACGCGACGCCGATCGGGATGCGGGGGCACAAGCAGCAAAGCTGGCTGAAGCCGGAACAGTTGAATGCGCGGCTGGTCTTCGAGATGGTTTACAACCCGATTGAGACGCCGCTGCTGCGAATGGCCCGGGAGAAAGGGCTGGCGGTGATCACTGGGGTGGAGATGTTTGTGCAGCAGGGGGCGCGGCAGTTTGAGATATGGACGGGCAAGCCGGCGCCGGAAGAGGAGATGCTGCGCGCGGTGGTGCATGCGCTGCGGCAGCGCGGCGGGGCGGGTGAGGGCGAAGGCGGGCAAGAAACGGAGCACGCGGCGGCGACGAAGGTTGAGGGAGCGGCGGTGAAGGTGAAGGAGGCCAAGCCTGGGAAACCAGCGGCGGCGACGAAGGAGGCGGTGAGAGTTCGGGCCGGGCGGAACGGGCATGGCGAGGCGGCGAAGGGGACAAAGGCGGTGGTGAAGCCAGCGGTGAAGCCAGCCGGGAAGGCTGTTCAGGGGACGGAGAAGAGCCAGCCGGCGAGGCCGGCTGTAAAAGCATCTGCCGGTGGAGGCAAGCCGGCGGGCGGCAAAGCGGCGGGTGGCAAGGCGGGCGTGAAGGCGAGTCCCGCTGGGCGATCCGCGCAGGCGTCAAAGGGAAAGCATCAAGGGAAAGCAAAGAGCGGAGCCGGGAAAGCAAAGAGCTCCGCGCAGGCGAAGCGGCGCCGTTGAGGGGCTTGCATTGGGAACGGAGTTGAATCCTGGTCTGGGCCTGGTTGGAATTTTTGCCGGACCCGAGATTGTAATTGTCATTTGCAAAGACGGGCGCATAATCGGTGGACGGTAGCTTTTCTACAGATGGATAATGAAGGCAATGTTTGAATCGTATTCTTCCCGCGCGAATCAGTCGGCAGTCGAGAAACTCATCCAACTGGCTACTGGCAAGGCAGCCCCTGCGGTGGCGGAAGAGGAGAAGCAGGTTGCGCACGGGGCTTTGGAGCCTGCTGTGGAGAGGGCAGTTGCGGGAGTGGAAGTTGAGGGTGCTCCGGGCGAAGCTCCTGTAGAAGCGACGGAGGCTAGGGCGGAAGGCTCATGGCAGGCGGTAGAGCCCGCATCGGGAGAGCCGATGGAGGGAGCCTGGCCGCCGCGCGAGCCGGAATCAGCGGAGAGCGGCGAAGGTTTGTTGGAGTTGCATGCGGAGGTGGTGAGCGAGTCGGAGCCCGTGGAGCCGGAAGCAGCGCCCGCAGTGGAAGCGGAGGTTGCGGCGGAGGCCGAAGCGGCTGCTGTTGAGGGGCATGTAGAGGCGGTGAGCGAGCCGGAGCCCGTGGAGCCGGAAGCAGCGCCCGCGGTGGAAGCGGAGGTTGGGGCGGAGGCCGAGGCGGCTGCTGTTGAGGGGCATGTAGAGGCGGTGAGCGAGCCGGAGCCCGTAGAGCCGGAAGCGGCGCCTGCGATGGAGGCGGAAGTTGGGGCGGAGCCCGAGGCGGCTGCTGTTGAGGGGCATGTGGAGGCGGTGAGCGAGCCGGAGCCAGTTGAGCCGGCGGGAGCTGTGGCGGAGGTTGCGGCGGAGGAAGCCGGGATTGAGGAGCCATCCGAAGGGGCCGCGCAGGAGCAGCCGGCTGCCGAGGATAGCGGGTCGTCGACGGAGGAGCAGGCGGAGTCGCCGTCGGCCGCGGCGACACGACTCCGTTCGATGCGGCGTTTTGGAGGCGCGGATACGCCGCCGGCGCCGCCGGAGAAGCGGCGGCGGTCTTCCATGGAGCCATGGCTGGGCGGATCACGCAGCACGGATGTGGTGCCGTCGCCGGGGGAGACCACGTATCTGAGGTCGCAGGGCATGGACAGCGTGGGGGACGAGGTAACGGAAGAGGAGCTGAAGCAACTGGCGCAGG
>CAZWSD010000249.1:0-5552 GCA_964636535.1 uncultured Acidobacterium sp.
CCGCACTGCTCCAGTCCGCCGTCCTCATGCTTCGCCACCTCGACGAAGACCAGGCGGCAGACCGCGTCCAGGCCGCCCTCGAAAAGGTCTACTCGGAAAAAATCGCCCTCACCCGCGATGTAGGCGGCAGCTCCGGCACCAGCGCCTTTGCCGACGCCATCATCGCCGCCCTCGAAACGGTCCCCGCCTGATCGAGAGGCAAGGCGCACTGCGCCCCGCTGCACCCCACACCCTCCTGCTCCCCTGCATCCTGCCCCTCGCGGCAGGATGCGGCAACTACGCCCCACCCTCCGTCAGACAAGCAGACCCGGCCCTGACCCGATTCGGCCACAACCGCTCGCAATTCCCTCTCAAACCAATACCTCCTGCGGAAATCTCCCGCTTCATCCGCGCCCTTGCCCTTTACACTAATGAGACATACACATGATCCATTCCACTCCCGCCGGCCACGTCGCCCCGGATCAGCGGCTGGATCAAATTCGCTTCTGAGGCGGCTCCGCACCTTGACTCGGCAGAACATTGGCATCCTCGGCGCGACCGGAATGGTCGGCCAGCGTTTCATTCAGCTCCTCGAACACCACCCGTGGTTTGAAGTCACGTGGCTCGCCGCCAGCGATCGCTCCAGCGGCAAGCCCTACGGCGAAGCCGTTCGCTGGAAGCTCGACACGCCCATCCCGGCCCGCATCGCCCGGATGGAGATTTCACCCGCCCAGCCCGAAGGCGCGCCCCAGGTCATCTTCGCCGCGCTCGATGCCGACATCGCCCGCGAGCTTGAACCCCGTTTTGCCCAGGCCGGATGCGCGGTCATCTCGAACTCCAGCGCCTTCCGCATGCAGGCCGACGTCCCCCTCGTTATCCCCGAGGTCAATGCAGACCATCTCGCCATCCTCGAACATCAGCAGTGGCGCAAAAGCTCCGGCGGCTACCTGGTCACCAATCCCAATTGCTCGGCCATCGGCCTGGTCCTCGCCCTTAAGCCGCTCGAAGCCCGCTTCGGCATCGAGAGCGTCTTCGTCAGCACCATGCAGGCGGTCAGCGGCGCGGGCTATCCCGGCGTGCCCTCCCTGGACATTCTCGGCAACGTCGTCCCCTACATCAAGAACGAAGAAGAAAAGCTGCAGGAAGAAACCCTCCGCCTGCTCGGCAAACTCAACGCCAATCTCGTCCAGCCTCTCGACGCCCGCATCGCGGCTCACTGTAACCGCGTCCCCGTCGAAGACGGCCACACCGAGAGTGTCAGCATCAAGCTCCGCCGCAAAGCCTCGCGGCAGGAAATCCTCGCCGCCTGGGCCGAGTTCGCCCCGCTCGCCGGCAAGCATCTCCCCACCGCTCCGGCCCAGCCCGTCCAGTTCCTCGACGCTGAAGACCGTCCCCAGCCCCGCCTGGATCGCATGCGCGGAAACGGCATGGCGGCCAGCGTCGGTCGTCTCCGTCCCTGCTCGCTGCTGGACTGGAAGTTCACCGTCCTCTCCCACAACACGATTCGCGGCGCCGCCGGCGCCGCCCTGCTCAACGCTGAACTACTCGCCTCCCTCGGCAAACTCGCCCCATCGGCGGTCCCCGCATGAATCCTCTGGTCGTCATGAAATTCGGCGGCACCTCGGTTGAAGACCACGTGGCCATCGACCGCACCGCGTCCATCGTGCGCGGACGCGTCGAGCGCGGCCTGCAGCCCATCGTCGTCGTCAGCGCCATGGCCAAGGTCACCGATCAGCTCCTCGCCGCCGCCGCCGCCGCCGCGCGCGGCGACCGCAACGGCGCACTCGCCATTACCGGACGCCTCCGTAATCGTCATCTTGAAACCGCCGGCCTGCTCCTCACCTCAGACGCCACCCCGGAAATCCACAAATGGATCGACACCGAATTCACCGGCCTTGACGAAATCCTCCGCGGTCTCGCCGCCGTCGGCGAACTCACCCCACGCATCAGCGACATGGTCGTTTCCTACGGCGAGCGCATCTCCAGCCGCATCGTCGCGGCCGCCTTCGCCGACCGCGGACTCAACTCCACCCACATCGACGCCCGCCACTGCATCATCACCGACGCCCAATACGGTCGCGCCATTCCCCTCGACGAACACATCGAGCAGCGCCTCCGCGAACACGTTCTTCCGCTCGCCCAGGAGGGCAGGGTCTGCGTCATGGGCGGATTCATCGGCTCCACCCTCCAGGGCGTCACCACCACCCTCGGCCGCGGCGGCTCTGACTTCACCGCGGCCCTCGTCGGCGGCGGCCTCGATGCCGGCTCCATCGAAATCTGGACCGACGTCAACGGCATCATGACCGCGGACCCTCGCGTCTGCCCCGATGCCCTCCGCGTCAAGTCCATAAGCTTTGAAGAAGCCGCAGAGCTGGCTTACTTCGGCGCCAAGGTCCTCCATCCGGCCACCATCCTGCCCGCCGTCAAAAAGAACATTCCCGTGCTCGTCCTCAACTCCCGCAACCCAGGCAATGAAGGCACCCGCATCACCGCCGTCGCACCCCACTGCCGCAGCCCCTTCAAATCCATCGCCGTCAAAAAGCGCCTCACCATCATCGACGTCGTTGCCAGCCGCATGCTCATGTCCCACGGCTACCTCAAGTCCGTCTTTGAAATCTTCGACAAGCACAAGTGCGCCGTCGACATGGTTTCCACCTCCGAGGTCAGCGTCTCGCTTACCGTCGACTCCAACGAGCGCCTCCCGGAAATCGCGGCCGACCTCAGCCAGATCGCCGACGTCAAATACGAAGGGCAAAAGGCTCTTGTCTGCCTCGTCGGCGAAGATATCCGCGGACACAACGGCATCGCCGCACGCGTCTTCTCCGCCGTCAAGCACGTCAACCTGCGCATGATCTCCCAGGGCGCATCGGAGATCAACATGAGCTTCATGATCGAGGAAGAAGACGTCGAAGAAGCGCTCCGCTCACTCCACGCCGAGTTTTTCGCCGACCCCGACCCGGAAATCTTTGACGCCGCCGCCGAAAAACCCGTTGCCGCAAACTAACGCGCTGCAACCCAACTCGCTCAAAAACAGCGCAAGAAAAATGTTGCCATTACGACCGGAGCGCCATGGGCGCCAAGCGGAGGAACCCGCAGTTAGCGATCACGCCGTCCTTCGCGCAGCGATGGACCACCAACCTATCTAACCCACGCGGAGAAACCCCAATGCTCTTCCTCGTTCTCGGTCGCGGAAAAACCGGCAGCCTCGTCGCCCAGATCGCTCATGAGCGCGGACACGGCGTCCGCGTCGTCGGCGAAGAGGAAAACCGCAACGCCGCCGCCCTCACCGGGCCCGTCCTCGCCGGCTTTGACGCCGTCATTGACTTCACTACCCCCGATGCCGCCGTCGCCAACATGCGCGCCTGCCTCGCCAATGGCGCCCGCATGGTCGTCGGTACCACCGGCTGGTATCAGCACCTCGACGACATCCGCGCCCTCGCCCAGCGCAAAGGCGCGGCCCTGCTCTACGGCACCAATTTCTCCATCGGCGTGCAGGAGCTCTTTCGCCTCACCCACGACCTCGCCTCCGCCCTGCCCGCATACAGCTACCGCATCACCGAAACCCACCACGCCGGCAAGAAAGACGCACCCTCCGGAACCGCCCTCACACTAAAGCAAATCCTGCTCGACTCCAACCCATCCCTCAATGTCGAGATCACCTCGCATCGCGAAGGCGACGCCTCCGGCATCCACCTCGTCGAAGCCCGCTCCCAAAACGACTCGATCCAGATCCGCCACGAGGCCTTCTCCCGCCGCGGCTTCGCCGAAGGCGCAGTCCGCGCCGCCGAATGGATCGTCGGCAAGTCCGGCACCTGGGAGTTTCGCGAAATCTTTCATCAGATGAAGTAACCGACTGCTCCACGCCACAGCGCCCCCGCCCGGCAGACTCCGCGCCTGCCCCGCATCACGCCCGATGGGGCGATGAAAAACCTTCGCCGTCCCCTCTCACCATTCTCTCGCCGCCCGCAGCTGGCGCGTCTTCTTCACAATCATCCGCTCGTACAACGCCTGAAGATTCGCGTACTTCACCCCTGCCGCCCCATCCAGAATCGCCCCGCGCACAAACATCATGTACCCCCACTTGATCAGCGGACGCGCTGGCAGACGGTAGAAAATCGCCTTCTGCGCCCGCCGCCGCTCGTGGAAATCCTTCCCCCACAGCGCCGTCTTCCACGACCCATCCCTGCTCCCCAGCCCTGCCGCAATCAGCTCGGCCTCCATCGTCGAGTACACCTCGTGCCTCGCCCTCCAGTGCTCCATCCCCTTCGAAAAGGGAAAGTGATCCAGCATCTGCCTCAACTCGCCAACCTCGCCGTCCACTTCCAGAACCTCGTTGACTTCCCGCGCGTATCGCGCCCGCCCGCGCCGCACCAGCCGGATATAAAACGGCGACATCTGCGCATGCTTCAGCCACCTCCCATCCATAAAGTCCCGCCGCCGCACACGAAATCCCGCCGTCGTCTCCGCCACCCCCTCCACCGCCCGCCGCATCTCTTCCACCAGCTCCGGCGTCGGCCGCTCATCGGCGTCCGGCAAAAAAATCCACTCATGCTCGAACGCCAGCGTCTCCAGCGCCGCGTTCCGCTGCCGCGCATAGGTGTCGAATTTCCTTTGCGTCACCTTTGCGCCGCGCGCCCGCGCAATCTCCACCGTCCGGTCCGTGCTCAACGAATCAAACACATGCACATCGTCCGACCACGACACCGCATCCAGGCACCCCGGCAGGTCCTGTTCTTCGTTGCGCGTCAGTATCAGCACGGAAATCATTGCAGTTCTGCCGAGATTCTACCGTTCCATCTCGCTGCACCCCGTTTTTCCACCGCTTTTCACCACTTCTTCGCGCTGCAAGCGCCCCTGCCCCTGCGATAGACTCGACTCGTAATGGAACTCTTCGGTTGCGGCACAGCTCTCGTCACCCCCTTTCGCGCGGATGAATCCATCGACGAACAGGCCCTTCAGCAGCTCGTCCAATGGCAGATCTCCGGCGGCGTACACTGGCTCGTCGCCTGCGGCACCACTGCGGAAACTCCCAACCTCAACGACGAAGAGTGGCTCCGCGTCCTCAGCCTTGTCACCCAGACCGCCGATGGCCGCCTCCCGGTCTGGGCCGGATGCACCGACAACTCCACACGCCGAGCCCAGGAACGAACCCGCCTCGCCTCCCGCATTCCCGGCGTCACCGCCATCCTCAGCGCTAGTCCCTACTACAACAAACCCACCCAGCAAGGCCAGTTTGAGCACTTCTCCGCCGTCGCCCGCGCCACCCATCTTCCAGTCGTGCTCTACAACGTCCCCAGCCGCACCGGCGTCAACCTCGAACCTTCCACCGTCCTGCGCCTCATCGACGCCGAGACCAACATCGCCGGCATCAAGGAATCCAGCGGCAACCTCGCCCAGATCGCCGAGCTGGCCACCCGCGCCCCCCGCTCCTTTCGTATCTATGCCGGGGACGACGTCATGGCCCTCGGCGCCATCGCCGTCGGCGGCGCCGGCCTGGTCTCCGTTGCCTCCAATGAAATCCCCCGCGAAATGTCTTCCATGGTCCAGGCCGCGCTCGCCAACGACTGGCCCAC
>CAZWSD010000250.1:0-5537 GCA_964636535.1 uncultured Acidobacterium sp.
GGCATCCACTTCCGAGGGGCGGTTTTCCCAAGGATCGCGGCAATCGCCACAGGCTGCTAAACGTTAGAATTCTGAACGAAGCGAGCTGTGTTTACAAGGAAAATTACCATTTGCAGCACCAAATTCACGATGTTTTCGCGGCGGGGAATTTAGTAATACAACTCACGTAATCGCCCCGGAATTACTATTTGGTAATTAATTCGGTTACAGTTTGCGCGGGTTGGGATCTCCCGCTGGCGACTGGCGTGGGGCGCGGGGCGCGGGAGGGAGCTGCGGGGGGGGGCGAATATGGATTTCGAATCTTCAACGGCGACAGGGCCGGGAGCGCGCCGGCGGCACGAAGATGATTCGCTGTGACGGCCCCGGAGGGTCAACAGGCGCTATGGCAATTCCTGAGTTACTGTATCCATCGACATTGTTACCATGTCGCCGCTCCCTGCCGGTGGCGTCGACTTGAGCATCCCGGCTTCTGGAGGCGGCGACTCGGGAATTGCGCTAGCTGGATGGTGTGAACTCCATGTTTGGGATGAGCCTGGAGTGCTGGAGGTCGCCGGCGATGACGGTGAAGATGCTGGCCAGGTCCTGGAAGTTGATATTGGTAGTGGCGACGCAGCCGTGATCGGAGCCGCTCTGGTGAAAGTCGGAGAAGAAGGTGGCGTCGCTGGAGGCCATGTCCTTGAGGGTTTGGCAGGGAGTGATGTTGTAGGATGAGCCGGTGAGGCCTGTGGACTGGTTGGTGACGCCATCGGTGCCGAGTGCGATTCCCGTTGTATCGGTGGAGCAGCCATTCTGGGAGGTGAAGGCTCCTCCGGTTGGGGAACCGTAGGCGACCGTATACACGGTTGTGCCCATGTCTTTTGCGTAGGCGGCGGCGAGGATGGCCTGGCCACAGTCGTTATTCCAGGAGGGGTAATAGTTGTTTGAGGCGGATGGCGGGGTTCCGACGTTCTGTCCATAGTCGTTTGTGCCCGTGGGAACGAGGCCGTTGGTCTGGCTGGCCTGGTAGACCATGGAATTGAACTTGTAGGCGGAGCCGGAGGCGTCGAGGTAGTCGTAGGAGACGTTGGAGTCGCCGTCGCCGATGATGATCATGACATTCTGTGTGCCGGGGTAGGCGGCCTGTTCCGCGGAGAGGGCGGACTGAGCCTGGTAGATGGTGCTTGCGTAGTAGGTGCCGTCGATATAGGGTGCCTGAATCGACGGGCAATTTTGTTTTCCGCCGAGAGCCATCACAAGATTGGATCCGGTGTTAAGGGAGTCGCCGTCCTGGTAGTTGCTCATGAAGCCGTTGGCATCGCCGAGGCCGTTTGTGACTTCAGAGGTGACGTCGTAGGTCTTGGTGGTGTAGACGGGTTGAAGACGGCCATTGACGTATTTCCATCCCGTTCGCGTGGTGTAGTTGTATTGCGTGGTGCCGAAGGTGCCGTTGATGGGTGGAAAGACATAGGGGACGGCGTTGTCATAATTGCTGACGTTGATGCCGGGCTCGGGATTGAGTTCGTCCTGTGGAAGGCCGTTACAGCCGTAGTCGTTCGGGATGGCGTTGGTCTGGCCGTTGGGAAATGCGAAGAGGGCGACGCGATCAAAGGAGTTGGTGTAGTTGCTGGTGTTGCTTCCCACGCCCTGGCAGCCGCCGAAGCCGCAGGGATTGATGGCCTGGAGGAAGGTTTGAATGCCGTTGAGCGCGCACTGCAGGCGGGTATTGTTGTTGCAACTGGAGTCAGTGGTGTTCATGGACCCGGTGGTGTCGACGATGAGCGCGATGTTGTATGCCGCGGGGGAGCCGCGCATGAGTGCCGAGGCTTTTGCGGTGAGATTGACGTAGGGGATGCCGAGGAAAGGCGCGAAGTAGGTTCTGACCTGGATGGTCTGGCTGACCTGAATGGCGTTGGCGGTGGTGGCTTGTCCTGCTCCGTCCGTGATGTTGATGCAGGGGATGTTCGCGGCGGCCGGGACAGCGGAGCCGATGCAGCCCGGGGTGACGGTGAAATTTGTGACCGTCATATTTCCATAGGCATTCTGGACCGTTCCGGTGTAGCCATACTGGGAAGCGAAGGAGGCGGCGGAGCTGTATTCGGCGGCATTGTATTGGGCGGAGGCGTAGGAGGTGGCCAAGCCATTGGCGGCGGCCATGGCGGAGGCGTTGGTGGAAGCCTGCAGCTCCTGGTAGCTGTAATAGAGATGTCCAGTGTCGACGACGAAGCCGACGAGGCCGAGCAGCAGGACGAGCACCAGGGCGGCCATCACAAGTGTTTGTGCGGCATCATCACGAAGAGAGCGGCGCAGGAGGTTCAGAAGATTTCGCGTCATTGGATCACCTCGGATACCTGGGCCTGCAGTTTGCATCCGGGGACGAGGTTGCCGCCGTAGATTGTAATGGTGCACGGATAGGTTGCCTGCAACTGGACCATGCCGTTGAGGCCCATATTTGTAGTGTCGGCGCCGGGGCAGGAGGGCGGAGTGGTACCGCTGCTGGTGAAGGTTGCCGGGCTGATGTTGTTGCTTCCCGAGGGCGGCGTGAAGACGATGGTATAGCTGATGCTGCCGGCGTCGAGGAATGGCGCGGCATTGGAAACGGAGGATACGGCTTCGGCGCAGGGGTCATCGACAGCGCTGCGGCTGATGGCCAACTGCTGAGCGCCGATGGCGACGGCGTTATCGAGCTCGAGGTACTGATTGAGGGCAATGCCGAAGGTGGTCATGCCGGTGACGATGAGCAGAAAGAGCGGGAGCACGAAGGCAAACTCAACCAGGGAGGAACCGCTCTCATCGTTGCAGCGATCGGGGCGTAGCCGGCGAAGAAGAGGAGCGAGATTTCCGATTCTTATTTTGGCGGGCAGTGGACTTCTGTTAGACATTGCGTCCTCCTCGTTCAATTACTTCAAAAGAGGGATATATCCCAAACTTACGATTCTGAAGTAAAACGGGATGCATTTACAAGGGTAAATGCGATTAGTAGAGGGTATTTGGGTGTGTAGCTGATTATTTAGGATTTAGTAATGCGCACCATATAGCTCGGCGTGAATAACTATTTAGTAACAGTGGAAGTTACAGTTTAAGTTGCGGGCTTTTGCTGCTTCGGCGACTGAGGCTGCGGTGGATTTCTCAGGGGATGCAGGCAGCCTGGTGGACGGATGTTGCCGGTTTCGCCATGGGGGGCGGCGGGTTGTCGCGGCGATCTCTGCTTCGCGGTGGACCTATCCGGGCGCGCCGCCGAGCCCGGTGGTGGTGTCTAGGGGAGGTATGACATCCGCCGGATGGAACGACTCTGATTCTTGCACCGGGGGCTCGCATTGACTGTGATACCAATCACAATAGGGTCACTAGCAGCTATAAGTGATCAGGGTGCCGAAGTCATTACAGGCCAGGCAGATGACGGCATTGGGGGGGGGCGGGCTGGACGGGAAGAGCGCAGGAAGATGGTGCGGGGAAAGCGAGGGGGCGGGGGATCAGGGCAATTCCAGGATTGCCATACCGATTTTGAGCGTCTTCAGGGGCGCTGCTCCCTTTTGATCGCATCGACGGTGGAGTTGTGGCTTCGGGGCACGGCTATCGAGGGATAGCCCTAGACGGCGAGATGGCGAAAGTAGATGGCGGCGAGTTCGGCGAAGGCGCGGAAGAAGTCGAGCGAGCGGACCTTGGAGCCGGCGACGTCTGTCCAGACGGGCAGCGGGTACTCGTAGATTTCGTTGCGGAGGGGGTGGCGGTCGCCCTTGCGCAGAGCGAGGAAGCGGGCGAGGATTTCGACGTCGAAGATCCAGCGGGAGTGGAAGGGTTGGTCGAGGACCCGGATGAGTTCGGGAGTGATGCGGAAGAGTTTGGCGCCGCACTGGGTGTCGTAGATGGGCAACTGGAGGAGCAGCGAGACGGTGGTGGCGAAGAAGCGGCCCAGGTAATGGCGGAGCAGGCGGCGCTGGATGTTGCGTCCCAGGAGTTTGACGCGCGCGCCGAAGACCATATTTAAGCGGGGATTTTCGGCCAGGTATGCAAGCAGATCGGGAATCTGTTCGAGCGGGGTGGCGAGATCGGCGTCCCAGAAGCCGGTGAAGTGAGATTGGCCGGAGGCGATGACGTGGAGCATGCCGAGGCGGACGGCTTCGGCCTTTCCGCGATTGGGCTGCTGATCGAGGCAGGCGGTGCGGCCGGGAAAGCGGGCGCAAAAGTCCCGGAGCATGGCGAGGGTGTGATCGGTGCTGCCATCGTTGACGAAGAGCAGGTAGATGTTGGTGTGGCGATCGAGGCGGAGGAAATGCTCGAAGGCGTCGATGCGCAGGCGGTGCTGTTCGTTATAGCAGGGAATGACGACGGTGCAGCGGCCCGCCGTGAGGGGAGCGAACGGGTGCGCCGCCGATGGTGAGGAATCTGCCATGTGTGGTGCTGCCGCGGGTCGCAGAGCGGGGCGGATGCTTCAGTATATCGTTGCGGGCGGGCTGGCAGCGGGGCGAGACTCGAGTGATGGATTGTGCGAGGGGGTTTGCGGCGAAGGCGCGCGCGAGCGTTCCACTCGTAAACGGGGCAAATGCAGGGGCGAAAGGCATCTGGCCGTTTGGATCGGGGGGCTCGATTCTTCGAAGTGTTCCAGGGCAAGGCGGGATTCGGGGCAGTCAGATTCGCGCGACCGGCATCCCGGGAGGGGAAGCCATGAAGTAAAAGGAAGCATCCGCGTTTTGCCCGTGGCGGCAGGACGGCGCTGTGATGCTGCATGCTGGTGCGGTCCTATATAGTAGGTACTTTCCAGCGGGTGAACGGAGGGCCCGCCCCAGTGAACCTACATTTAGCGATTCCGAGTCCCGCGCAGATATATACCTTTGGCGCCCATGTCGTGCGGATTGTTTTCATATTTCTGGTTGCGTGGATCATCACGCGGATCATCCATCGTTGGTTTCCGAAGTTGCGTGCGCACATCGTGAAGCAGATGGTGGCGCAGCGCGGCGGAGAAGACATTGAGCTGGAAAAGCGCGCGAACACGATTGGCGGGATCATCCGCAAGACCCTGGCGGTGGTGGTATGGATCCTGGCGATCATTATGTCGCTGCAGGAAGCGGGATTCAATATCGCGCCGATCCTGGCGGGGGCGGGGATCCTGGGGGTGGCGGTTGGCTTTGGCGCGCAGAGCCTGGTGCATGACGTGATTTCCGGCGTGTTCATGCTGCTGGAGAATCAGATTCGGGTGAACGACGTGGCGATCCTGAACGGTACGGGAGGACTGGTGGAGGCGATCCACCTGCGGACGACGGTGCTGCGCGGGCAGGACGGCACGGTACATGTTTTCCGGAATGGGGCGATCAATACGCTGAGCAACATGACGCATGGGTACTCGTATTACGTGTTTGATCTGGGCGTGGCCTACAAGGAAGACACGGACCGTGTGATCGAAGTGCTGCGCGGGATCGCCGAGGAGTTGATGGGGGAAGCGCCGTTCCAGAAGATCATTTTGGCGCCGCTGGAGGTGCTGGGTGTGGATTCGTTTGGGGATTCGGCAGTGATGATCAAGGCGCGGTTCAAGACGATGCCGATCCAGCAATGGACGGTGGGCC
>CAZWSD010000251.1:0-5529 GCA_964636535.1 uncultured Acidobacterium sp.
CAGCATTGCATTCACTGAGTTCGCAAGATCCTTCCGCGAATCAATCAGAGTCCCATCCAGGTCAAACACGATCAGCCGAATCTGCCGCACAGGCAGCGGGCGAAGCACAGAAATCATACTTCCAGTGTACCTAGTACCCCCTGTGTTTCCAGTCCGTCTGGGCGTATGCTTCCGCCATGCCAAAAACCCGCTGCCAACCCGCTCTTGCCAGGTTACTGAGCGTTTCCCTAGCACTCCCCTTCGTCGCGCTCGCGCAAAATTCGCATTTCCCCTCGAACGAAGCTCTTCGTGACGTTCGCGCGCTTGCTCGTCCTCAACTCTCACCAGATGGTAATCAAGTCTTGCTCGAAGTGGCTGACTCCACCGCAAAGGGCGGAAGGAACCATGTCTGGTTAGTCAATATCCGACACGATTACGCGCGCCAGCTCACCTTCACGCCTGCCAACGATTCCCCAAAGGACATTCGCGGCGAATACGACGCTACATGGATGCCCGACGGCAGCAGCGTGCTATTCCTCGCCCTTCGCGGCAAGCACACGCAACTGTTCCGTCTGCCGCTCAATGGTGGTGAAGCCCTCCCCTACGACTTAAAAGTCCTGCCGGCCGTCGATGAATCCAAATTGCCCGGAGCCATCCCTCCCATCAAGCCTCCCTCCGCGGTTAAGCCAAAGCCGCTCTCAATTGACGTTTCCTACTATTCCGTCTCGCCCAGTGGAAAATACATCGCGATCACGGCCCGCGACCCTGAAACGCCAGGCGAGAAAAGGGAGCATGAAGAAAAGGCCGACGCCATATGGGTCGACCACGACCCGCACGGCGTTAGACTCTACCTCCTCAACCCAGCTACCGACAAACTCACGGATACAGCCGTTCCCCCTGACGTTCGGCGCGTCTCATGGAGCCGGCGCGGCAATCGCCTTATTGCGATCACTGCTGGCATGAATCACCTCAACGAAGTTCACCCGTCTAATCGCGCCTGGCTGCTTCACGTCTCCGATCCCAGCCACCCGCAAGAACTCAGCCAGATTACCGCCACCGTCGAGGGCGGCACATGGTCTCGTGACGGCAACACCTTCTACTTCCTTGCTCAATCTGCTGCCGATGCCCCTCCCGGCTACGACGACCTTTATGCCTTGAGTCTGTCCACCCTCCACGTCGCCAATCTTACCGACGGATTTGCCGGCTCTCTAAACGACGGCCTTCCTGTCGCAACCCAAACTGGTGTATTGCAATCCGTCCAGATCGGCACCCGGGTCACTTATATGGACGCTCTGGCCGTCCCTCATCGGATTCTCAATTTTTCCACGCCTGTTATCCGCAATCTCGCCACAAATGCCAGCGAGACCGGATGGGTGTGGCTAGGTACCGGCAGCACCACTCCCACCACGCTGTACTATGCTGCAAACCTGCAGGATCCTCCCATCGCACTCCATACACCTTCCGTCATCCCAGCCGCATGGACGCCCGTGCAGGCAACAGTGATTCACTGGACCAATGAAGGCTTCCACCTCGATGGCCTCCTGTATCTCCCGCCGAAGGGAAGTGCTAGCCACAAGGTCCCGCTTGTCGTCGACGTGCATGGCGGCCCCACCGGCGCGTGGGTAAATGACTACTCCCAGTTCAACGAGTTCCTTCTCGGACAAGGTTGGGCAGTCTTCGAGCCCAATCCCCGTGGCAGCACCGGCTACGGCGCCAATTTTGTCGCGGCCAATCATAATGACCTCGGCGGCGGCGATTATCGCGACATCATGAGTGGTGTCGATGCCGCCATCGCTCGTGCGCCCATCGATCCCAGTCGCCTAGTACTCATGGGCTACAGCTATGGCGGAGAAATGGCCGCCTTCGTCGAAGGCAAAACCACCCGCTTCAAGGCCATTATCTCCTGCGCGCCGGTCATCGATCAGGAAAGCGAATATGGCACTGAAGAAGGCTCATGGTACGACCGGTGGTTCTATGGCCTGCCCTGGCAGCGCCCCGCGGCAGCTTGGCGGCAAAGCCCGCTCTCGTTTGCTGCGCACGCCAAAACGCCACTGTTACTGTTACAGGGCCAGGCAGACACTACAGACCCGCTTGGCCAAAGCGAGGAAATGTATCGCGCACTGCGACAAATGGGCGTTCCAGTCGACCTGATCGAGTATCCACGCGAAAATCATGTTCCACTTGCCAAGGGAATCTTCGGCATGCCCAATCCCGAACCGTGGCATGGCTTTGATGCCCGCCAGCGAATCGTGAAGTTCATCAATGCCGCATTTTCGAAGTGACGGTCCCAGAAGAGACGGGCAGGCGATCAGCCTGCCCGTCTCTTCTGATCCCTGTCGCTTTGGATCAGGCTTTTCTACCCAAGGCCCGCCGCAGCACAATTTCCAATGCCCCCTTGATCTCTGCATACTGGGCGTCGGTCAGCTTTCCCTCCACACGCTCAGTCTCTACGGCGAATAGCTCTTCCTTAAGAGCATTCAACACCGTTGATGAAGACGTTCCCCCGGTGCCCGCGCTCTTAGCCGGCATCGCCGAACCTTGCACAACGAGGTGCTCCGGGCGCGCCGTATCAGAACGTGACGCTGGAGCCGTGGCAATTTCGTCCGGAGCTACCGTCGGAGTCAGCGCAGACGGTTCCGGCTCCCGGTCCGCATCGCCCTGCTCATTCTTCTTGCCTCCCAGCAGGAATGCGGCTACCACCACCAGAATCAGTCCGAGTGCGCTTACAATCCACCAGCGGTACTTGTGCAGTGGTCCGGGCGTATCGATTGGCGGTCCAAGCCCTCCGCCAGGTCTGTCATTCTGCGATGCTCCGGCATTGGCCTGGCTCTGATCAGCCGTCTGCGCCTGCAGGTCTCGCGGCATCGAGCCAGTACCTGAAATGGTGAAGGTGAGCTTCGTTCCGGGAGCAACGTTCTTCGCTACAAATGTCTGCGCGTGAACCTGGGTATCCTGAACCTGTTCAAAGCCGGACGATCCCGGTGCCTGGAAACTCATGCTGTTGGGCAGCATGACTGCATAGCTTTCCGTCCGTAGCGAAACCTGCGGATGAAAGGCCAATGATCCGCTGTATGGAACCACATAACTGATCCCGAAGCGGGTCTCGCCAGGTCTCAGCGGAAACACGAACGCATAATGACCTTTTCCCGCAAGTGGAACCGGGGAAATCGAAATCGGCATCCCATCCGGACCTTCTGCCTGCGCTCCCTCGATCTGAGCATTGGCAGGCAGATAAATCGGATAGGCCTCCGAGCTGAACTGCGTTTTCGGGGGCTTGGAATCATTCTCCACAAAGTAGTTCTCAATTACCTCCAGCCCCTGCGAATCGGTCTGCAACCGCAGGACATCCGCCTCGGTCCTTACCCCTGGTACCTGCGCGGCCACATCATAGACTGCGACGTCTACATGCGTCGTTCCCGGTGGAACCTCGCGGTAATAGGATGCCTTCTGATGATCCACCCGGATCAGGTGGGCGTTGTTGTCCGTCACGTTGAACGAAAAGTGCCCCTGCGCATCCAGCTTTGACGAGGCCACTTCCTGCATGCCCTGCGCGAGCGAAAGAAGAACAGCGGTATCGCCGGTGTCGGGGCGCCCCGTGGTCTTGTTAGTCACTGTACCGGTTATGGTTGCGGCATGCGCAGCGAATGGCAGCATCAGCCCCGCAATTAGAATCCAGCGGGAGAGGGAATCAGTCATCATCGTCAATTTCAATGGGTGTCGTCCTGTCGATCAAATACCGGTTAGTTCCAGATCGCGTCACCCTCAGCCCTGGCGTCTCTGGCCAAGAGATTCGATCAGATCAATTTCCGCTAGCACTTCCGCGGCGTCATTCTCCAGTTGCGTGCGCTGGGCCTCGTAGTCTTCCTCGGAATATTTTCCGGCGCGGTTTTCAAAATTCAGATCGCGCAGATTGTCATAGAGAGTCGTCAGCTGCTCGCGCAAATATTCCAGCCGTGTCTTCTGGCGCTGTACAGCTACGTTGCGCTCGGGATAAAACATGTAACCCAGCGTGGCCACCGTCAGCAGAATGCATGCGAGCAGGATCATAGGTCAGTCTCCTTGCGGATTCTCGATCGCAGATCGTCAAAGTTCTTCACCTTTGCCGCCGGGGGAATCGCCGCCGCCCGCAATCTCCACTTTCGCACCAGCCCCATTACGCCAAAGATGCCGACGAGCAACAAGAGAGGCGGTACAATCCAGGCCACCATATTGAAGCGAGTCAGCATGGGAGCAGCCAGAACCGTAGGACCGTACTCGGCCTGAAACGCCGCAAATATCTGGTGGTTGGTCATCCCCTTGGCTATATCGGCCCGCAGTGCCGCCAACTCCACGGGAGAATCCGGACAACTGACGTGATTGCAATCGGCCAGAATTTCATTGCAACCGCAGACACACATCAGTTCGTGGCCAATTCGGTGATAGCGCACATTCGGGCTCGACGCTCCCATCGACAGCATCAGTGCAATCGCGACCGTCGGGGCCACCGCAAACTGGGTCAGGTGCTTCATCACCTGCTTCACGATTTCGCCTTTCCAGCGGTAACCAGTTCACGTTCCTCGGGAGTCTTTGCACCAGCCCGCCCGGCTGGCATGTTCGGTAGCAGAGCGACCAGAGTTCCGAAGACCACGATCAACACTCCCACCCAGATCCACATCACGAGCGGATTCAAATGAGCCCGAATGATCGGCTGTCCGGTTTGGGGATCCTTGCCCGCATAGACAACATAAAGATCCCACTCCGGCGTTGAGCGCTCGGCCACAATCGTCGAGGGCTGCTGGCTCGCCTGGTAAAAACGCTGAGCGGGATCGAGCTGCGTCACGTATTTCCCGTCGCGGTAGACATTCAGCAGTGCATATTGCGTGTCGTAATTCGGATTTGTGTCCTCGGAATAATCCAGGCACTCCAGCCGGTACGGACCGATATTCATGCTCTGGTGAAAGTTGAGCTCTTTCTCCACGCTCCGATTGAAGGCGGAGCCCGCAAGTCCGATAAAGATTACGACCACGCCAAAGTGAACCAGGTAGCCGCCATATCGGCGCGTGTTACGACGAGTCAGATGCACGACCGATGCAAACACGTTCTTTCCCGTATGCCGCTGGATAACCCGTGCGCCCCTCATGAATTCGGACGCAATCGCGGTGGTGACAAACGCGGCCAGCATAAAAGTCATCCAGGCATAGAACGGACCGGGCGTGCTCGTGAAGATACTCCACGGATGGACGCCGATCGCGATCACCACAATTCCTGTCACCAAAGCCGCAACCGTTGGTGCGATGAGATTCTTCCGGATGCTGCGCATCGACGTGCTGCGCCATGCCAGAAGCGGGCCAACGCCGGTTAGAAACAGCAGAAACACGCCGATCGGAACGGCTATCCGGTCATAGAACGGAGCGCTCACCGTTACCTTGTTGCCCTCTACAAACTCCGAAAGCACTGGAAAAAGCGTGCCCCACAACACCGTAAAGCAGGCAGCCATCAGGACTACGTTGTTGAAAAGAAAGCTCGACTCACGCGACACCAGCGCTTCGAGCTTGTGGTCTGAAGTGAGGT